>NZ_JBDFRB010000004.1:62456-303272 GCF_039615075.1 Sinomonas halotolerans
GGGTGCGTCCAGACCCCCGCCCCCGCGGGGGGCCCCCCCCCCCCCCCCCCCCCCCCCCCCCCGGGGGGGGGCCCCCGCCCCCCGCGCCGCTCTCCCGGGGCGTAGCCTCGGAGCATGGAACGCGCAGCTCCGCAGTTCGCCGCCGCCCTCGCCGCGGGAGAGAAGCTCGTGCTCGACGGCGGGCTGGCGAGCGAGCTCGAGGGCCGCGGGTTCGACCTGGCCGACCCGCTGTGGTCCGCGAGGGTCCTCCTCGAGGCGCCCGCGGCGATCGCCGCCGTCCACCGCGACTACTTCCGCGCCGGGGCGCGCGTCGCGACGACAGCGAGCTACCAGGCCTCGCTGCCCGGCCTCGCACGGCGAGGGCTCGGCGAGGAGGAGGCGCTCGGCGTCGTGCGCGGGAGCGTCCGGCTCGCCGACCGGGCGCGCCGCGGGCACCGGGCGGAGCACCCGGACGCGCCCCCGCTGTTCGTCGCCGGCTCGGTGGGCCCGTACGGCGCGTTCCTCGCCGACGGATCGGAGTACCGCGGCAACTACGCGCTCAGCCGCGACGAGTACCTCGACTTCCACCGCCCGCGTGCCGCGGCGCTGCTCGAGGCCGGCGCGGACGTCCTCGCGTGCGAGACCATCCCGAACGGCGATGAGGCCCGCGCGCTCGCCGACCTGATCGCCGAGCTCGGCGCCCAGGCGTGGATCAGCGTCACCCTCCGCGACCGCGCGCACTTGAGCGACGGCACGCCCCTGCGGGAGCTCGCCGTCGAGCTCGCCGGCCGCCCCGGCGTCCTCGCGCTCGGCGTGAACTGTGTCCCGCCCGGCCTCGCGGACGAGGCGCTCGGAGTGCTCGCCGCGCTCGATGCCTCTCGCCGGATGCCCCTCGTCGTCTACCCGAACGCCGGGGAGGGGTACGACGCCGGCCGGAAGGCCTGGACGGGGGCCGCGCACGACGCCGGCCTGCTCGCCTCGCGCGCGGCCGGCTGGGCTGCGCAGGGGGCGCGCCTGATGGGCGGCTGCTGCCGCACGACCCCGGCCGACATCGCCGCCCTCTCCCGTGCCGTCCGATGGATGGACACCTGACAGGCGTCGAGCGCGTCACCGCTGCTAGCGTCTGGGGTGGACCCAACCGGTTGCCAGTGACCGAGGCGTGCCTCGGGGGGAAGGAAGCAGATGACCGACAACCAGCAGGGCAAGTGCCCCGTCATGCACGACGGCGTGACCTCGCACGGGAGCGAGAGCGAGAACCCGGCGATCGACGCGCCGCAGCCCAAGGCCAGCCGCCCGCGGACCAATGCCGACTGGTGGCCCAACCAGCTCGACCTCTCGGTGCTCCACAACCACAACGTGACCGGCAACCCGCTCGGCGCGGACTTCAGCTACCGGGGCGCCTTCGAGCAGCTCGACGTCGAGGCGCTCAAGGCGGATATCGCCCAAGTGCTCAGGACCTCCCAGGACTGGTGGCCGGCGGACTTCGGCCACTACGGCGGGCTCATGATCCGCCTCAGCTGGCACGCGGCCGGCACGTACCGGGTCCACGACGGCCGCGGCGGCGCCGGCGACGGCGGCCAGCGGTTCGCCCCGCTGAACAGCTGGCCGGACAACGCGAACCTGGACAAGGCGCGCCGACTCCTGTGGCCGGTCAAGCAGAAGTACGGCCAGAAAGTCTCCTGGGCGGACCTCCTGGTGCTCGCGGGCAACGTGGCCCTCGAGGACATGGGCTTCAGGACGTTCGGCTTCGCCTTCGGCCGCGAGGACGTGTGGGAGCCCGAGGAGATCTTCTGGGGTCCCGAGGACGCGTGGCTCGGCGACGAGCGCTACACCGGCGAGGGCACAATGGCGGACGAGGTGGGCGCCACCGAGATGGGCCTCATCTACGTCAACCCCGAGGGCCCCGCGGGCAACCCGGACCCGGCTCTGGCCGCGGCGTTCATCCGCGAGACGTTCAAGCGCATGGCGATGAACGACGAGGAGACCGTGGCGCTCATCGCCGGCGGCCACACGTTCGGCAAGACGCACGGCGCCGCCCCCGCCGACGCGCACGTGGGCCCCGAGCCCGAGGCCGCGAACCTCGAGGCGCAGGGCCTCGGCTGGATCAGCACCTACGGCAGCGGCAAGGGCGCGGACGCCATCACCTCCGGCCTCGAGGTCACGTGGACCGACCGGCCCACCGAGTGGAGCAACCGCTTCTTCGAGATCCTCTTCGGCTACGAGTGGGAGCTGGTCAAGAGCCCGGCGGGCGCCCACCAGTGGGTCGCGAAGGACGCCGAGGCGATCATCCCGGACGCCCACGTCCCGGGGAAGAAGCACCGCCCCACTATGCTCACCACGGACCTGTCCCTGCGCGTGGACCCGGCGTACGAGAAGATCTCCCGCCGCTTCCTCGAGAACCCGGACGAGTTCGCCCTCGCGTTCGCGAAGGCCTGGTACAAGCTCCTGCACCGCGACATGGGTCCCGTGGGCCCGCACATGCTCGGCCCCTGGGTCCCCGAGGCCCAGCTGTGGCAGGACCCGGTCCCGGCCGTGGACCACGAGCTCGTCGACGAGTCCGACATCGCGGACCTCAAGGCGCGGCTCCTCGACTCGGGCCTCACCGTCGACCAGCTCGCCGGGACGGCCTGGGCCTCGGCCTCGACCTTCCGGAAGACGGACCGCCGCGGCGGTGCCAACGGCGCCCGCATCCGCCTCGAGCCGCAGCGCAGCTGGGAGGCCAACGGGCCCGAGGCGCTCGGCGCCGTCCTGGGCACGATCGAGGGCATCCAGCAGGAGTTCAACGCGGCCCAGGCCGGCGGGAAGAAGGTCTCCCTCGCGGACCTGATCGTCCTCGGCGGCTGCGCGGCGGTCGAGAAGGCCGCGCGCGACGCGGGCTTCGAGGTCACCGTGCCGTTCCGCCCGGGCCGCACCGACGCGACGCAGGAGCAGACCGACGTCGAGTCCTTCGGGTACCTCCAGCCGCGCGCGGACGGGTTCCGCAACTACCTGCGCGCGGGGGAGAAGCTCGCGCCGGAGACGCTGCTCGTGGACAAGGCCTACATGCTCGGGCTCTCTGCACCCGAGATGACGGCCCTCGTGGGCGGCATGCGCGCGCTCGGCGCCAACGCCGGCGGGTCCGCGCACGGGATCCTGACCGACCGCCGCGGCGTCCTGACCAATGACTTCTTCGTCAACCTGCTCTCCCCGGGCGCCAAGTGGAAGGCATCGGAGACGGAGGAGAACGTCTACGAGATCAGCGACGTCTCCACGGGCGAGGTGTCCTGGACGGCCACCGCGGTGGACCTCGTCTTCGGCTCCAACTCGCAGCTCCGCGCCCTCTCCGAGGTCTACGCGAGCGAGGACGGCCGGGAGAAGTTCGTCCACGACTTCGTCGCGGCCTGGACCAAGGTCATGGAGGCGGACCGCTTCGACCTGCGGTAGCGTCCCGTCCCACTCACGGAAGCCGCGGACAGGTCCGGTCCGCGGCTTCCTTGTACCCGAGACGCTTGTGGGGCGATTCATGTGTACCCGAAACGCTCGTGGGGCGGTTCATGTGTACCCGAGACGCTCGTGGGGCGATTTATGTGTACCCGAGACGGAGGGTGGGAGGCGCGTGCGTCTGTGACCCCGCATGACGCAGCGTGACCGCCCGTGACCGGACCCTTGGACCCGCCCCGGCGCCCGGACCATGCTTGAGCGCATGACCCCGCAGACCATCCGCATCACCGCGGACGAGACCCCACGCCGGGGCCGCGCCCTGAAGACCGGGATCGCCGTCGTCGTCGCGCTCCTGCTCGGGGCAGGCGCTGCGCTCGCCGCAGTGCTCGCGGAGGGGCAGCGCACGACGGCGACCGCCGCCGCCGCGGGACCCGCACCCGAGCTGCGGCTCGGCTACTTCGGCAACGTGACCCACGCGCCGGCCCTGGTCGGGGTCCAGAACGGCCTCATCGCCGACGCGCTCAGGGACGCGGGCACCGAGACGCTCAGCACGCAGGTGTTCAATGCCGGCCCGGCCGCCATCGAGGCCCTCAATGCCGGCGCGATCGACGCGGCCTATCTGGGCCCGAACCCCGCCATCAACTCGTTCGTCAAGAGCGGCGGCGAGTCGCTCGCCGTCGTCGCCGGCGCGGCCGCGGGCGGCGCACAGCTCGTCGTCCGGCCCGGGATCGCCTCGCCGGAGCAGCTCAGGGGCACGGTCCTCGCGACCCCGCAGCTCGGCGGCACCCAGGACGTCGCCCTGCGGGCCTACCTCGGCCGGCATGGGCTCGCCACGGAACCGGGGGGCGGCGGGGACGTGACGATCAACCCCACCGAGAACGCCCAGACCTTCAAGCTCTTCCAGGACGGCAAGCTCGACGGCGCGTGGCTGCCCGAGCCGTGGGCCTCGCGTCTCGTGCTGCAGGCCGGGGCGAAGGTCCTCGTCGACGAGAAGGACCTCTGGGACGGCAGGCTCACGGGCAAGCCGGGGCAGTTCCCCACCACCGTCCTCGTGGTCAGCAGGACGTTCGCGGCGGACCATCCGCAGACGGTCGAGGCGCTCGTGAAGGGCCACGCCGGATCGGTCGCGTGGCTCAACCAGGCCAGCGAGCCGGAGAAGGCGAACGCCATCAATGCCGCACTCAAGGCGTCATCGGGCGCTGAACTGCCTGCCGGCGTCATCAAGCGGGCCCTGGGGAACATCACGTTCACGACCGACCCGCTCCCCGGCGCCTTCCCCCAGCTCCTCGCCGACGGCGTCGCCGCCGGCGTCACGAAGGAAGCGGACCTCACCGGCCTGTTCGACCTGCGCTGGCTCGAGGACCTGCACCGGCTCGAGGAGGCCTCCCGATGACCGTGCTGCTCGAGAACCTCGGCAAGCGCTTCGGCGACGGGGCACCCGTCCTCGACGGCGTCAACGCGAGCATCGCCCAGGGCGAGTTCGTCGCCCTCCTCGGCGCTTCGGGCTGCGGCAAGTCGACCCTGCTCAACATCATCGCGGGCCTCGAGCGCCCCACCTCGGGGGCCCTCGAGGTCCCGGCCGACGGCGCCGCCTTCATGTTCCAGGACGCCGCGCTGTACCCGTGGCTCACGGCACGCGGCAACATCGAGCTGGCCCTCAGGCTCCGCGGCGTGCCCAAGGCCGAGCGCCGGTCGCGCACGACCGAGCTCCTCGACCTCGTCCACCTCGCCGAGGCCGGCGACAAGCGGCCGCATGAGCTCTCGGGCGGCATGCGCCAGCGCGTGGCCCTGGCCCGTGCCCTGTCCCAGGACCGGCAGGTCCTGCTCATGGACGAGCCCTTCGCCGCCCTCGACGCGATCACGCGGGACCTCCTCCACGAGGAGCTCACCCGGATCTGGCGGGAGACGGGCCGGACCATCGTCTTCGTCACCCACAACGTCCGCGAGGCCGTGCGCCTCGGGCAGCGGGTCCTGCTCCTCTCGTCGCGCCCCGGCCGGGTCGTCGCCGAGTGGGCGGTGCCGGAGGAGACGAAGAACGACGCCGCTGCTGCCGCCGCCCTCACGGGGGACGTCACCGCCCGCCTCCGCGAGGAGATCGCACGCCATGCCCGGTAATCCCACGCTCGAGAGGGACACGATGAGCACCCAGGCGCCAGGCAACGCCCAGCCACAGTCGTCCGACGCGGAGCTGCGGGCCCTCGAGGCGGGACTCGACCAGCTCCAGTCGGACACGACCCGGCGCCGGCGCGACTGGACGCGCGCGCTCCTGCCGCTCGCCGCCGTCGTCGTGCTCGTCCTGGCGTGGCAGCTCTACGTGAGCCTCGGTCTCAAGCGGCGGGACCTCGTCCCGGGCCCGTTCGACGTGCTCGCCTCCCTTGCGCAGCTGTGGGAGGAGGGCCGGGTCCAGGAATCGGTGTGGACCTCGCTCCAGCGGGGCCTGCTCGGCTTCGCGGTGAGCGTCGTCGTCGCGACCCCGCTCGGTCTCCTCCTCGGCCAGGTCAAGACCCTGCGCCGCGCCTTCGGCCCGCTCATCTCGGGCCTCCAGGTCCTCCCGTCCGTCGCGTGGGTCCCTGCGGCCATCATCTGGTTCGGCCTCACGGACGCGACCGTCTACTTCGTCGTGCTGATGGGAGCCATCCCGTCGATCGTCAACGGCCTCGTCTCCGGGATCGACCAGGTGCCGCCGCAGTACCGCTCCGTGGCGAAGGTCCTCGGGGCCTCCCGGACCGAGCTCGCGCTGCAGGTGATCCTGCCGGCATCGCTGCCCGGGTACGTCGCAGGGCTCAAGCAGGGCTGGGCGTTCTCGTGGCGCTCGCTCATGGCCGCGGAGATCATCGCCGTGGGCGGGACCATGGGGTTCGGCCTCGGCTCGCTCCTTGACCAGGGCCGCACGCTCAGCGACATGGGCATCGTCATGAGCGCGATCCTCATCATCCTCGGCGTCGGGATCCTCATCGAGCTCGCCGTCTTCGGGCCGGTCGAGCGGCGCCTCCTTGCCCGCCGCGGGCTCCTCGCGGGCAGCACGCGCTAGGGCGGCCCTCGGGCTCTGGCCCCGCCGTGCCCGCCGCAGTACCGTGAAATCCGGCTGGCCGACCAGGGCCGGCTGGAGCCGGGCGGCACGAGGAGGCGGCCATGGACGGGCAGCTGCAGGGGCGGACAGGCGAGGGCATCCTCGCTGGCATCGGCGGGACGCCGCTCGTCCAGCTCATGCGGGTCGTGCCACCGGCATCGGCCCGTATCCTGGTCAAGCTCGAGTTCGCCAATCCCACGGGAAGCATGAAGGACCGCATGGCGGCCGCCGCGATCCTCGGAGCGGAGGCGCGCGGCGACCTGCGTCCCGGCAGCACCGTCGTCGAGTACACGGCCGGGACCACCGGCATCTCCTTGGCCTTCGTCTGCGCGGCGCGCGGGTACGGCCTCCACGTCGTCTTCTCCGACGCGTTCAGCGAGGAGAAGCGGCGCACCATGGAGGCTTTCGGGGCGATCGTGGAGGACGTGCCCAGCGACCAGGGGAACATCACCGAGAAGCTCATCAAGGCCATGATCGCGAGGGCCGGCGAGGTCGGCGCCCAGCCCGGGCACTGGGCCTGCGACCAGCTCAACAACCGCGACGCCGTCACCGGCTACCTCCCGCTCGGCGAGGAGATCTGGGAGCAGGCCGGAGGGCGCGTGGACGCCTTCGTCCACTCGGTCGGCACGGCGCACTCGATCCACGGCGTGGGCCGGGCGCTCCGGGCCCACCGGCCGGACGTGCGCATCATCGCTGTCGAGCCGGCGGAATCCGCCGTCCTCTCCGGGGGAGTCACCGGCTCGCACCACATCGAGGGCATCGGCATCGGCTTCATCCCGCCTCTGTGGGAACCGGACCAAGTGGACGGGTTCGAGGCCGTTCCCTCGCAGGAGGCCATGGCCATGGCCCGCCGCCTCGCCCGCGAGGAGGGCATCTTCGCCGGCACCTCCTCCGGCGGGAACGTCGTGGCCGCCCTGCGGCTCGCCGAGCAGCTGGGGCCCGACGCGACGGTGGTCACTGTCATCTGCGATTCGGGCCTGCGCTACCTGAGCACCCCGCTCTACGCGCCGGGCCCGGCTCCTGCGCCTCCTCCCGCGGGGTAGCAGCGGCGCCGTCCTCCCGCGCGTCCCAGTACGCAGAGACGTCCACCGCCGCAAGGAAAGGAAGCCCGACGGCGATGATCGCCGTCGGGCTTCCTGGCCACCGAAGGGTCAGCCGCGGGTCAGCGTCCCGCAGCCGTGGACCTCGAAGCCCTTGGCCGTCGGCGGGATGGTCACCGCGAACCACCCGGAGGGGAGGTCATTGGCATAGATGTTGTTGAGGCTTCCCGTGAACCCAGTCAGGGTGGCCCAGTAGCAGGAGTAGCCCGACGCGTATCCGTAGTACGTTCCCGGCAGGATGTCGATCCCCACCCTGTAGGTCCCGTCCTTGGTGATGCGGGTGGCCCTTGCCCCAGTGGACGGGACAGTGGTCCACGCCCCGCAGCCGTCGGTCTCGAAGCCGACATCGCCGGGAAGGATCTGCACATAGGTCACTCCGGAGGCGATTTCGTTCGCCCGGATGTCGCTGAACCTCCCCGAGAACCCGCTGAGCCGTGCCCAGTAGCAGAAGGACCCTCCAGCGGACTTGTACAGCCCCGGCTTGATGTGCGTTCCGACCCGGTAGGTGCCGTCGCCCCGGAGGACCGTCACCGCCCAGACCGGCAGCCTGAACGCCGGACTCAGGGAGACGCGCGTCTCCGAGCAGCTCCGGCTGGCCCAGACGCGGACGGTGAGGGACTTCCCGTTGTCCGCCGCCGTGACCTTGTACGTGCGGTACCGGGCGCCCGAGATCGCGGCGCCGTTGCGGTACCACTGGTAGGCGTAGGCCGACGGCGCGGGGGAGTACGTGCCCACGCTGGCGGTGAGGACAGAGCCCCGCGAGGTTCCGCCGGTGATCCTCGGGGCCGTCTTGAGCGTGATGAGCGCCCTGCCGACCGTGGCCGCCCTGGTGGTGACAGACCGCGTAGCGTAGCCGGGCTTGGAAACGGTGACCTTCACGTTCACCCGTCGGCCGATGTAGGCGGGGTTGAGGAACAGCGCCGAGCCCGTGGCGCCCTTGACCGCGACACCGTTGCGGTACCACTGGTACCTGACGGCCGTACCCGCGGGCCAGCCCTGGGACACCCGCACGGTCTGGCCGTACCGGTGGGTCCCGGCAACGGTCAGGGGCCTGGTGGCAACGATGGTCCCGGCCGCGATGGTGCGGGCGGCCGAGAACCGGTTGACCGGGAGGAAGCCAGCCTTGGTGGCCCGGACCCGGACCTTGAGCGCCTTCCCGAAGTCGGCCGCGGAGGCCGTGTACGTGCGGCCGACAGCGCCGGTGATGGCGGCAGTCCCGCGGTACCACTGGTAGGTCAGCGCCGCGCCGCCGGGAACCCATGTGCCGGCGTTCGCCGTCTGGACCTGGCCCACACGGGCCGTGCCGGTGACGGTCGGCACCGGCGCGGCCGCAAACGTCCCGGCCACACCCGTGATCTGGACGGAGCTGAGCTCCACCGTGGTGAAGCCCGGCGCGGAGAGGGTCACCATGGCCCACAGCTTCTGCCCGACGTCGGCCGGCGTGACCGTGTAGTCCGGCACCGTGGCGGAGGCGATGGCCGCGGTCCCGCGGAACCACTGGTAGTCCACGGTTCCCTGCGTGGCAGACTCTGCCCACTGCGGGCTGCTGACCGAGAGGTCTTCGCCGACAGCGGGCCGCCCGGACACCGCGGTGCTCCAGACGATCCCGGTGAAGACGGCACCGACGACGGCGTCACCTTCCACCGGAAGGGTGGCATTCTCCGGAGCGGTGGGCGCCACCTCCGCGATACTGCCTGCTTCCATCGGCAGCGCCTGTGCTGCCGGAGCCACCAGGAGTCCGGCGAGCAACGCCGTGCTCCCGGCTGTGGCGATGATCCCGGCCAGAAGGCCAGGGCGCGTCCGCAGACGGACGCTTTCGTGCAGAGACAATGAGTCCCCTTCCCCCATGTTGAGACTGCTCTGAGACGATCGGAGATTCCGATCGGAGTCATTGTAGGAACGGCCACCGACATTTCTGCGCCGGCAGGCGGGCGGCCGCCGGACACGGGCCCACCGCCGTGACATGACGCCCCATTACCTTGCGTGAACGGGTATTGCCGGACCTTTGGGGGCGATTGTGACGCGGCCCTACCGTTGATCCATGGCACTCCAGGACCTCTATCCCACGGCGCTGCGCCTGCTGGGCCGCCCCGCCCTCGTGGTCGGCGGCGGGGCCGTGGCCGCGCGCCGCGCGCAGGGCCTGCTCGACGCCGGCGCGGTCGTCACGGTCGTGGCCCCGCAGGCGCACGACGACGTCGCGCGCCTTGCGAGCGCAGGCCTCCTCACGCTCGTCCCCCGCGGCTACGAGACGGCGGACCTCGAGGGCGTGTGGTTCGTCCAGACCGCCACGGGCGTCCCTGCCGTGGACATGCGCGTGGCCGCCGAGGCCGAGGAGCGGCGCATCTGGTGCGTCAACGCCGCTGACCACGAGGCCTCCGCTGCCTGGACGCCTGCGACCGTCCGGGTGGACGACGTCACGGTGGCCGTCAACGCCGGGGGAGACCCCCGCCGGGCCAAGGCCCTCAAGGACGCCATCGCGCTCGCCCTGCGCACCGGCAGGCTCCCGCTGCGCCGCCACCGCAAGGACGCTGAACGGCGCCCCGGCCGGGTCGCACTCGTGGGCGGAGGCCCCGGCGACACCGGCCTCATCACGGTCCGCGGACGCCAGCTCCTCGCGGAGGCCGACGTCGTCGTCGCCGACCGCCTCGGCCCTCGGGATCTGCTCGCGGAGCTCGGGGAGAGCGTCCGCGTCATCGAGGTCGGCAAGGCACCCGGCGCCCACCAGGCCACCCAGGACGAGATCAACGCGATCCTCGTCCAGGAGGCGAAGGCTGGCAACGTCGTCGTGCGCCTCAAGGGCGGCGACCCCTACGTGCTGGGCCGCGGCGGCGAGGAGGCCGAGTTCTGCCGTGAACACGGCGTCGACGTCGAGGTCGTCCCCGGCGTCACGAGCGCCGTCTCCGTTCCCGCCGCCGCGGGGATCCCGGTCACGCACCGCGGCCTCGCGACCGGGTTCAGCGTCGCGACCGGACACGACGAGCTCATGGAGCTGCCCGCCCGCCGCGACCACACCATCGTGCTGCTCATGGGCGTGCGCCGGCTCGCCGACTCCGTCGCCGCGCTGCGCTCGCGGGGGCTGGATGCCGAGACGCCCGTGGCCGTCGTCGAGCGCGGATGGACCCCCGAGCAGCGCGTCACGATCGCGACCCTCGGTACCATCGTTGACTGTGCGCGCGCGGTCGGCGTCGCGAACCCCGCCGTCATCGTGATCGGCGACGTGGTGCGCGTGAGCCCCTACGCCCGCGCGCTCTTCCCGGAGCCCCTGGCCTCGCGCACCGCCCCCTGACAGCCCGGCGCCCCCGGACTCCCGCGAACCAACAGAAGGAACACAGCCGTGTCGAACACCCCTCTCGCCCAGCCGCTCCAGCAGCGCCCGCTGCGGGTCGCCGTCGTCGGCTCCGGCCCCGCCGGCGTGTACGCCGCGGACCTCCTGACCAAGAGCGCCCCCGTCGCCTCGGGCGAACTCACCCTGAGCATCGACCTCTTCGACCGCTACCCGGCCCCGTACGGCCTCATCCGCTACGGCGTCGCGCCGGACCACCCGCGCATCAAGGGCATCGTCAACGCCCTGCACAAGGTCCTGGACCGCGGCGACATCCGCTTCTTCGGCAACGTCGACTACGGCACGGACCTGGGCATCGAGGACCTGCGGAAGCACTACGACGCCGTCATCTTCGCCACCGGCGCCATCAAGGACGCGGACCTGAACATCCCCGGTGTCGAGCTCGAGGGCTCCTTCGGCGCGGCCGACTTCGTGTCCTGGTACGACGGCCACCCGGACGTGCCGCGGGAGTGGCCGCTCGAGGCCAAGGAGATCGCGGTGATCGGCAACGGCAACGTGGCCCTCGACGTCGCGCGCGTCCTCTCGAAGCACGCCGACGAGCTGCTCGTGACCGAGATCCCGGACAACGTGTACCGGATCCTCAAGGAGTCCCCGGTCACCGACGTGCACGTGTTCGGCCGCCGCGGCCCCGCGCAGGTGAAGTTCACCCCGCTCGAGCTGCGCGAGCTCTCGCACTCCCACGACGTCGACATCGTCCTCTACCCCGAGGACTTCGAGTTCGACGAGGCCTCCGACCGCGAGATCCAGACCAACAACCAGGTCAAGACCATGGTCGGCACCCTGACGAACTGGATCGCAGAGCAGCCCGACGACGTCTCCGAGCTGACCGCGTCCCGCCGCCTGCACCTGCACTTCCTGCAGAGCCCGGTCGAGATCACCGACTCGCCGGAGACTCCGGGGAAGGTGGCCGGCATCCGGTTCGAGCGCCAGGAGCTCGACGGCACGGGCAACGTCCGCGGCACGGGCGAGTTCACCGACTACCCCGTCCAGGCCGTCTACCGCGCGATCGGCTACTTCGGCTCGGCCCTGCCGGACGTCGAGTTCGACCACCGCCGCGGCGTCATCCCGAACGACGGCGGCCGCGTCCTCGACGCCGACGGCGCCTTCGTGCCGGGCCTCTACGCGACGGGGTGGATCAAGCGCGGCCCGGTGGGCCTCATCGGCCACACGAAGGGCGACGCCCTCGAGACCATCAACCACCTGCTCGACGCGCGCGAGGACCTGCCCTTCGCCGCCGAGCCCGCCGAGTCCGCCGTGACCGAGCTGCTCGCCGCCCGCGGCGTGGACTACACGACGTGGGAGGGCTGGATCGCCCTCGACGCCCACGAGAAGGCCCTCGGCGCCGCCGCCGAGCCCGCCGTGACGCACAAGGGCGAGGTTGCTCGCGAGCGCGTCAAGGTCGTTGCCCGCGAGGAGATGGTCGCGATCTCGAAGGGCGCCCCGATCCCCGGCTGACCCGCCGAGGCGGGGGCCTGGACCGCCGAGGTGGGGGCCTGGGCCGCCGAGGTGGGGGACTGGGCCGCCGAGATGGGGGCCTGGGCCCCTACGCCTTGGCCACCTTCTTCACCGCGAGGGCGAGGTACAGCTGCACCCTGTCCGCCGTCACGGCCGGGTCGTAGCCGGTGAGCTCCGCGATCTGCCCGAGCCGGTAGCGCACGGTGTTGCGGTGCAGCCCGAGCTGATCGGCCACCTGCGCCACCGAGCCGTTGAGGTTCAGGTAGGTCTCGAGCGTGTGCACGAGCTCGGCGCCGTGCTGCGCGTCGAACCGCAGGAGCGGCCCCACGGCCTCTCCCGCCATGTCCGCGAGCGGGACGTCCTCGCTCGCGAGCAGGAGCGAGGTCAGGGACAGCCGCTCGGGCTCGTTCACGTCGAGCCCCCTGGACGCGGCCTCCTTGGCCTCGAAGTAGCTCCAGCGCAGGCCGTTGGGCTTCGTGTAGGACCCGCCGATCCCGATCGTCGCGTGGATTCCAGCCTCGGTGAGGTGGTCGGCGAGGAGGCGCCCCAGCCGCGGTGCGCGCGCGCCGTCGTCCTCCACCACCACCACGAGGTCGTCGTCGAGCGTCGCCGACACCGCGCTGTCGAGCTCGGCGGGCAGCGTGGTGCCGCGCAGGCTCTTGTGGTGCGCGCCCGACTCGGCGAGCAGGACCACATTGCGCTTCGTCGAGTTGACCCCGACCCCCGCGAGGCGGCGGGAGGCCTCGTCGGCCTCGAGGGTGCCGCGCACGACGTCGTTCATCACCTGCCCTGCGAGGGCCCGCTGCGCCTGGCGCTGCTTCATGAGGTTGTTGAGCTCGAGGCTGATGAGGTTCTGGGCGTAGGAGATGATCCCCGTGTCCGTGAAGGGCTTCTTGGCCCAGAGCGTGGACGCGTCGCGGCGCCCGGTGGGGATGGGATACGGCACCCAGCGGTCCATGGACGGAACGCCGGCGGTGGGACTCGACGCGTGGAGCTGGGCGGTGAACTGGGTCAGGACCAGATCCGTGCCGAGCATGCCGCCGAGGTGCTTGAGCAGGTCCGGCAGGCCGCCGCCGCCCAGGAGGGAACGGGCCAGGACCTGGTGCCCCGCGATGAGCTTCTCGAGGCTCGCGTAGTGGTCTGCCGAGTGGGAGTCCGCCACGAGCTTGCCGATGGCCATGAACGGGGTCCTGTAGGGGACCTCGAGGACCGGCACGCCCCACCGGTTCGCCTCGGCGATGAGCGCCGGGGGGATCTCGTCATGGCCCAGCCCGATCCCGAACCCGATCCCGAGGGCCCCCGCGCGCTGGAGCACGCGCACGAACCGGCGCTGCTCCACGGCGGAGCGCTGCCGCACGCCCGTGGTGAGGACGAGCTCGCCGCCGGAGAGGAACGGTGCGGGGTTCTCGAGCTCCGTCACGGCGACCCACTGGATCTCCGAGTTGAGGGCTGCGCCCCCCGCTGCGCCGGCGAGGCGGAGGTCAAGCCCGGGGCGTTCGAGCAGCTGGGCGAGGGTCAGGGCCATGCCACAACTATAGGGCGGGAGAGCTGGGCGTTCGCACTACCTCCCCCAGCCTCGCTGGTGCGATCGGCTATTTGGCTGCGGGCGCCGCTCGCCTACCGTGAGAGCAGCGCCACAGGCCGCCTCAGGACAGGCCACCCCCAGGAAGGACCACCCATGGACATCCAGTACCGCCTCGAGCAGAAGCGCCGCATCCTCGGCGACTTCCCCGGGCCCAAGTCCCTCGAGCTCGCAGCGCGCCGAGCGCAGGCCGTCGCCTCCGGCGTCGCCTCCACCGTCCCGGTCTACGTGGCCGACGCCGACGGCGGGATCATCCACGACGTGGACGGCAACTCCTTCATCGACTTCGGCTCCGGCATCGCGGTGACCACCGTCGGCGCCACGGACCCCGCGGTCGTGGGCGCCGTCAAGGAGCAGGTGGAGCACTTCACGCACACGTGCTTCATGGTCTCCCCGTACGAGGGCTACGTGGCCGTGGCCGAGAAGCTCAACCAGCTCACCCCGGGCGAGCACGCCAAGCGCACGGTCCTGTTCAACTCCGGCGCGGAGGCCGTGGAGAACGCGGTCAAGATCGCGCGCGCCGCGACCGGGCGCAACGCCGTCGTCGCCTTCGACCACGCCTACCACGGCCGCACCAACCTCACCATGGGCCTCACGGCGAAGGCCATGCCGTACAAGCACGGCTTCGGCCCGTTCGCGCCCGAGGTGTACCGCGTGCCCATGAGCTACCCGTACCGCGAGGAGAACCCGGATATCACGGGCAAGGAGGCCGCCGAGCGCGCCCTCCTCATGATCCAGAAGCAGATCGGCGCGGACCAGGTCGCCGCGGTCATCATCGAGCCGGTCCAGGGCGAGGGCGGCTTCATCGTCCCGGCCGAGGGCTTCCTCCCGCGGATCGCCGAGTTCGCGAAGGAGAACGGGATCGTCTTCATCGCGGACGAGGTCCAGTCCGGCTTCGCCCGGACCGGCGAGTGGTTCGCGGTCCAGCACGAGGGAGTGGTCCCGGACCTCATCACCACCGCGAAGGGGATCGCGGGCGGCATGCCGCTCTCGGCCGTCACCGGCCGCGCGGAGCTGCTCGACGCCGTCCACGCCGGCGGCCTCGGCGGCACCTACGGCGGCAACCCGGTCGCGTGCGCGGCCGCGCTCGCCGCGATCGAGACGATGGACAGCCAGGACCTGCGCGGCCGTGCCCGGCACATCGAGGCCATTGTGAAGGAGCGCTTCGCGCGCCTGCAGGCCGAGCTCGGCGAGAAGAGCATCATCGGCGACATCCGCGGCCGCGGCGCCATGCTCGCGATCGAGTTCGTCAAGCCCGGCAGCGCGGCCACGAGCAAGGAGCCGGACGCCGAGGCCACGAAGAGGATCGCCGCCTATTGCCTCGCGGAGGGCGTCATCATCCTCACGTGCGGCACCTACGGCAACGTGATCCGCCTGCTCCCGCCGCTCGTGATCGGCGACGAGCTCCTCGGCGACGGCCTGGACGTCCTCGAGGCGGCGATCCGCTCCGTCGCGTGAGGCGGCTCGCTCCGCGCCTCCCTTGCGGGCGCGGGGCGAACGCCTAGAGTCTGCGGTATCGGATACGCAGACCGGGCGAGGGCGCCCGGCAACCCCGGGTGCCCTCGCCGTCTGCCCTGACAGGCCGGTGCCGCGCGCGCCGAGAGAGGGTTGCCATGCGTTACGTCGTCGGATACCAGCCGGATGCGCGCGGGGCGGATGCGGTGGCGCTCGCCGTCGCCATCGCCCGGGCCCAGGGCGCGGAGCTGGACCTCATGCTCGTGCTCGGGGAAGACGCCCCGTACGTGGCCGTCAATCCGGACGGGAAGCGCGTCCACGCCGAGGAGCAGCAGACCCTCACCGCGCAGCGCGAGGCCTTCAACCTCATCCCCCCGGACGTGACGGCACGTTTCCACGTCCGCCACGGGCACTCGTTCGCGGCGACCCTCATCGAGGCCGCGGTGGAATTCGAGTCGGCGCTCATTGTGATCGGCGCCGCGAGCAACGGGCTCTTCAAGCGGTACACGGTCGGCTCCGTGGCCAACGCGCTCCTGCACGCCTCGCCCATTCCCGTGGCCCTCGCGCCGCGCGGCTTCCAGCGCACGGACCCGATCGAACGGCTCACGGCCTTCATCGGCCGCAGGGAAGGGGCCGACGCCGCCGTCGAGGTGGCCCTCATCGCGGCGGGACGGCGCAACGTGCCGCTGCGCTTCGTCTCCCTCGTCGAGCTGGACGAGCGCGGCGACGGCGGGGAAAACATCAATGCCGCCCACCGCCACGCGAACACGGTGCTGGCCGAGGCCGCCAAGCGCCTGCCGGAGGGGCACGAGGCCACGGTCGAGGTCGCCCACGGGCGGACCCTCGAGGAGGCCGTGGACAGCCTCGACTGGCTCGACGGCGAGATCGTCATCGTCGGCTCGAGCCGCCTCGCGCAGAAGAACCAGCTCTTCCTCGGGTCCACCGCGAACAAGGTCCTGCGCGCGCTGCCCGTGCCCATGGTCGTGGTCCCGCGCGACTACGAGCGCGCCGAATCCCACCCCCTGGGCTAGCGGTCTGCCGACGGCGGGCGGCTCGGCCCGGCGGTCAGCGTGCGGCCAGCGCCTTGGCCGCACGTGCGGAGGTCCGGCGGCGCCTCGCGCTGAGGAGCATGTCCACGGTGAGGATGGCGAGGGCCAGCCAGACGATCCCGAACCCCACCCACCGCTCCGGCGGCATGTGCTCACCGAGGACCGTGACCGCGAGCGTGAACTGGGTCATGGGGGCGATGTACTGGAGCAGTCCCACCGTGGTCATCGGCAGCCGTCGCGCTGCGGCCCCGAAGAACAGCAGCGGCACGGCAGTGATGATGCCGCTCGCCGCGAGGAGCCAGAAGTGGGTGGGCCCCTCGGTGAGGAGCGTGAGCGAGCCTGTGGCGGCGAGCCACACGACGGCGCCCAGCGCCACGGGCGCGAGGATGGCCGTCTCCGCAGAGAGGCTCGTGACGGCGTCCACCGCCCCGCCGATCCGGTTCTTGACGAGGCCGTAGAACCCGAAGCTGAGGGCCAGCACGAGCGCGATCCACGGCAGCTGCCCGTGCGCCACGGACAGCACCGCCACGGCGATCCCGCCCACGCCCACGGCCGCCCACTGCAGCGGGCGGAGGCGTTCCTTGAGGACGAGCACGCCGAGCAGCACGCTCACGATCGGGTTGATGAAGTATCCCAGCGAGGCCTCGATCGCCTGGCCCGTGAGCACCCCGTAGGTGTACGTGAGCCAGTTGACGCCGATGAGCGCCGCGGCCAAGGCGAGCGCCCCGAACATCCGCCCGGACCGGAACACCGCCGCGAGGTTCCTCCACGAGCGCGTCGCGGTGATGAGCACGAGGCACACGATGAGCGCGAAGAGCACGCGGTCCGCGACGATCTCCACCGGCCCCGCCGCCGCGAGCAGCACGAAGTACAGCGGCAGGAGGCCCCACAGCCCGTACGCCCCGATGCCGAAGAGGAGGCCGGCGGGGGCCCTCCCGGCGGAGGCGCTCCTGGCGGAGGTGCCGGCCGGGGAAGCGGGAGGGGACGCAGAGGCTGCGGTAGCGGATGCGGCGGCGTTCTGCGTCTCAGTCACGGGGACAGAACGCGATCCACCGTGCACTCTATTCCCACCCGCCACACCCGCCGCAGCACGCCCATTGCGCCCCCGCGCCGGCTGCGCACTTGCCGCCGCTAGACGCGCACGTCGAGGACCACGGGGCGGTGGTCGCTCGTGGGGAAGGGGTAGGTGCCGGTGAGCTCGGAGCCGGGCTCGCCGGCAGCGGGCCAGTACACGTACGAGTCCAGCACGCGCAGGTTCTTCGAGGGCAGCACGTAGTCCACCCGGAGGTTCCCGGGCGCCCTGTCCGAGAAGTCGGCCGTGTCCAGGGCAGGGTCGCCCTCGTGCGCAGCGTTGGCGCCGCCCTGGACCTGCGCGGCCTCGGCACCTCCCGCCGAGGCCGGGGCCGGATCCTGGATCCTGTGGTGCCCGAGCAGCTGCAGGATCGAGGCGTCGCGGGAGTCGCCGTCGTTCGGGTCGGCGTTGTAGTCGCCCATGACCACGAACCGGGCCCCCGGCTTGAGGCCGCCGTGCCGGCCGGCGTCATCGTAGAGGTAGTCCGCGGCGCCGGGCGTCACGTAGTCCGCCCACAGGCGCGTCTCGTCATGGTTGCGCGTGCCGTTGCGGTCCTCGGCGCCGTCGAAGGTGGGCGGCGTGGGGTGGGCGGCCAGGACGTGCACCGTGGTCCCGCCGATCTCCACGGGGATGTCCCAGTGGCTCTTGGAGGAGAGCCGGAACGCGGCGAGCTCCTCCTCGGAGTACCAGTCGGCGGGCTCGGGCGTGGCGGGGTCGTCCGGGAGGAGCGCCCCGGGCA
Organism: Sinomonas halotolerans; assembly: GCF_039615075.1. Lineage (NCBI taxonomy): Bacteria > Bacillati > Actinomycetota > Actinomycetes > Micrococcales > Micrococcaceae > Sinomonas > Sinomonas halotolerans. The sequence goes on from NZ_JBDFRB010000004.1 coordinate 80,721, forward strand.
TGTCCTTCCAGAGGAACTGCTGGAACGTGCGCACGGCGGCGGCGTCGATCGGGTGCTTGGAGTAGACGGCCATGCCGTACTGCCCCGGGAAGAGCCCGAACCCGAACGCGTCGTTCCCGCCGCCCACCGTGCCGCTGTTGTCCAGGTCCAGCCCCGAGGGGACGCCCGTGTTGACCGGCGCCGTGTACACGTAGGGGTAGTCGATGGGCTCCTGCCCGTTCTGCGGGACCTCGAGGTAGTTCTCGCTGAAGAGGTCCACGGCCTCGTTGCCGGGGTAGTAGTCGAACTCGTTGACGAGCAGCACGTCCGGCCGGTTTCGCTGGATGACCTCGGCCACGGCCTGCGCCTGGGCGTCGTCGCCGGAGCCCAGGTCCTCGAGCAGCTCGCCCGCGGCGGAGCGGTTGAGCGAGGCGTTGTAGGTCATGAACCGCACATCCTCGGGCTGGCTCGCCGTGGCCGGGGCGGCGGAGGCGGCGGGGACGGCGAGGGGCACGACGGCGAGCGGCACGGCCGCGGCGAGTGCGGCGGCCGCCGTGGTCACCGCGGCGGTCAGCCGGGTGGTCCTGCGGGTGGCCCGGGTGGGGCTCGTGGATGGCATGGTCACTCCTGGAAGGCAGAGGTGGACGGCGGATGTGGACGCAGATGCCGGCAGTGCCGGCGGCCCCGGCTGCGGTCAGTCCCGGCCGGTCGAGGCCGACCGTAGTGGCTGTCCGTGACGGGCAGGTGAACGGATCGCGCCGAGCGTTAGACTTGGGGGTTGTGTGCGCGGCCAGCCGCCGCCGACGAGCGCCCCCGGAAGGAACAGTCCGTGCCTGAAGTCCCCGCAGCCAGCTCTCCGCAGCGCGATTCCGCGCACCGTCCCCTGCGGGTTGCGATCATCGGGGCGGGCCCCGCTGGCGTGTACGCGGCAGACATCCTCACCAAGTCCAACGAAGTCAAGGGCGGCGAGGTGGAGGTCAGCATCGACCTCTTCGACCAGTACCCGGCCCCGTACGGCCTCATCCGCTACGGCGTCGCTCCCGACCACCCGCGCATCAAGGGCATCGTCAACGCCCTGCACAAGGTCCTCGACCGCGGTGACATCCGCTTCATCGGCAACGTCACGTACGGCCGGGACCTCACCCTCAGCGACTTCCGCGGCTTCTACGACGCGGTGATCTTCGCGACCGGTGCCATCCGCGACGCGGACCTCGAAATCCCCGGCGTCGAGCTCGAGGGCTCCTTCGGCGCGGCGGACTTCGTCTCGTGGTATGACGGCCACCCGGACGTGGCGCGGGAGTGGCCGCTCACGGCGAAGGAGGTGGCCGTCATCGGCAACGGCAACGTGGCCCTGGACGTGGCGCGCATGCTCTCGAAGCACGCCGACGACCTGCTCGTGACCGAGATCCCGGACAACGTCTACCGCGGCCTCAAGGAGTCCCCGGTCACTGACGTGCACGTGTTCGGGCGCCGCGGCCCGGCCCAGGTGAAGTTCACGCCGCTCGAGCTGCGCGAGCTCTCCCACAGCAATGACGTGGACATCGTGCTGTACCCGGAGGACTTCGAGTTCGACGACGCCTCGGACGAGGCGATCAAGACGAACAACCAGGTCAAGACCATGGTCAACACCCTCGCGAACTGGATCGCCGAGGACCAGGACACGGGCGCCTCCCGCCGCCTGCACCTGCACTTCCTGCAGAGCCCCGTGGAGATCTACGACTCCCCGGAGACGCCGGGCAGGGTCGCGGGCATCCGGTTCGAGCGCATGGAGCTGGACGGCACCGGGAACGTGCGGGGCACCGGGGAGTTCGAGGACTACCCGGTCCAGGCCGTGTACCGCGCGATCGGATACCACGGCTCCGAGCTCGCCGAGCTCCGCTTCGACGAGCGGCGCGGCGTCATCCCGAACGACGCGGGCCGCGTGCTGGACGCTGACGGCACGCCCGTGGCTGGGGTCTACACGACGGGGTGGATCAAGCGCGGCCCCGTGGGGCTCATCGGCCACACGAAGGGCGACGCCCTCGAGACCATCGGCTGCCTCCTCGAGGACCGCGACTCGCTGCCGCCGGCCGAGAACCCCGACGAGCACGCCATCATCGCGCTCCTCGAGGAGCGGGGCATCGAGTACACCACGTGGGCCGGCTGGAACGAGCTGGACGCCCATGAGAAGGCGCTCGGCGATGCGTGGGCGCCCGAGGACGGCGCCGAGGGCCCGGTGCGCGAGCGCATCAAGGTGGTCCCGCGCGAGGAGATGGTGCGCATCTCCCGCAAGAACGCCTGAGGGGACGCCCCCGGGGGGCGGGGGAGGGGCGGCCTGCGTCTCGCCATATGAGACGTTTTGTCCGTCTCATCCCACGGACGCCTTATAGTTGACAGGTTTGTTTGACCCCCATCCCCCTACCAGGAGACTGGAATGCAGATCCTCCGGACCAAGCCGATCGAATCCACGATCGCTGCTTCCCACGAGCCCGGGCGCCGACTCAAGCGCTCGCTGAGCACGTGGGACCTCATGATCCTCGGCGTCGCCGTTGCCGTCGGCGCGGGCATCTTCTCGGTCGGCGCCAAGGCCGCCGCCAACTTCGCCGGCCCCGCCGTCACCCTCTCGTTCGCGATCGCCGCCATCACCTGCGCGCTCGCCATCATGTGCTACGCCGAGTTCGCCACCGCCATCCCCGTTGCCGGGTCCGCGTACGTCTTCACGTACGCCACCATGGGCGAGCTGCTCGCGTGGATCATCGGCTGGAACCTGATCCTCGAGCTCTTCACCGCCGGTGCCGTCGTCGCGAAGTACTGGGGCATCTACCTCAGCAAGGTCTTCTCCCTCGTGGGCGTCGAGATCCCCGCGAGCATCTCCCTCGGGCCGGTCGAGCTCGTGTGGGGCCCGTTCCTCGTGGTGAGCGTCTTCACGGTGCTCCTCGTGCTCGGCACCAAGCTGAGTGCCCGCGTGGGCAACATCTTCACGCTCATCAAGATCGCCGTGGTCCTCTTCGTGATCGTGGTCGGCTTCTTCTACGTCAAGGCCGAGAACTACGCGCCGTTCGTCCCGGCGGCCGTGCCGTCTGAGGGCTCCGGCAGCACCGAGGTGCTCAAGCAGTCCTTCTTCTCCTTCCTCACGGGCTCCGCCCCGGCGCAGTACGGCCTCTTCGGTGTGTTCGCCGGCGCGGCGCTGGTGTTCTTCGCGTTCATCGGCTTCGACGTGGTCGCGACCTCCGCGGAGGAGGTCAAGGACCCGCAGAAGACCCTCCCGCGCGGCATCTTCGGCGGGCTGGCCCTCGTGACACTGCTCTACATCCTCGTCTCGCTCGCCCTCACCGGCATGGTGCCCTACACGGCCCTCGCCGAGGCCGAGTCGCCCACGCTCACCACTGCATTCGAGGCTGTCGGCAACACCGACGCCGCGAAGGTCATCGCGTTCGGCTCCCTCGTGGGCCTCACCACCGTGATCATGGTGCTGCTCATGGGCCTGGCCCGCGTCATCCTCGCCATGAGCCGCGACGGCCTCCTGCCGCGTTCTCTGTCCGTGACGAGCGAGAAGCGAGCCACCCCAGCCCGACTGCAGGTCATCTGCGGCATCGCTGTGGCCCTCGTGGCCGGCCTGACCAACGTGGACGTCCTCGAGGAGATGATCAACATCGGGACCCTCTCGGCGTTCGTCGTGGTGAGCCTCGGCATCCTCGTGCTCCGGAAGAAGCGCCCGGACCTCAAGCCCGCGTTCCGCGTGCCCGGGGGCAAGGCTGTGCCGATCCTGTCCGCGCTCGCGTGCTTCTACCTCATGCTCAACCTCGCGGTGGAGACGTGGATCTACTTCGCCGTGTGGCTCGCCCTCGGCGCGGCGATCTACTTCCTCTACGGCCGCCGGCACTCGCTCCTCAATGAGCGCTTCGCCGAGGCCCGCGAGTCCGTGGAGGCCGAGCAGCGCTGATCCGGCCGGGCCGGGGCGGTTCCTGCCCCGGCCCGTGCTGCCCGCCTCCGGCCCGCGCTGCTTGCCCCGGCCCGGAGTCCGGTCCCCGGCCGCATTCCCGTCCCCGCCGGGGGCAGGGACTAGCATGGGGGTCATGGCCAGGCCCCCACGTCCAGAGCGCAAGACGGAACTGCTCGAGCAGATCCTCGACTACCTGCTCGACTCGACCCTCGCGGACCTGACATTCCGCAGCCTGGCCGATGGGCTCGGCATCAGCAGCTACGTGCTCGTGTACCACTTCGGCAACCGCGAGCAACTGGTCGGGGAGATCATCCGGGGCATCGTGGCGCGGTTCGACGGCCTCTTCTTCGACGCGCCGGGAAACGACGCCCCCAAGACCGGCACGGCAGCCCTGATCCAGTGGGCGAGGGCCGCGTTCGCGCTCGCCCTCGACCACCGCGGCCGCCACCTGCAGCGCCTCGAGTTCGAGGCCGCGGTGCAGGACGTGGTCGCCGAGGAGCCGCGGCGCCTGGGCCTCGAGGCGTACCAGAAGTGGCACCGCCTCGCCGCCGAGTGGCTCGCGAGGCAGGGGGTCCCCGAGGACCGAGCCGCCGTGCTCGGACGGACCTACGTGAACGCCATCATGGGCGTCCTCTACGACTACGTCCTCACCGGGGACAGGGACGCTGCCCTCGCCTCCTATGACGTGGTGATGGCAACGCTCCCGGCCCAGCTCGAGCAGGCAGCCTCCGCGGAGGCCGACGCCGGCGCCAGACCGGCTGGCTCGGCCGGCTGACGGTCCCTTCCCGCCGCCGCAGGGGACGCATGAGGGGCCCGGTGCACTGCACCGGGCCCCTCATGCGTGTCCGGGGGTCCCGCCTCCGGGAGCCCCACCGTGAGGCGTCAGCCGATCTTGTTGGCGGCCTCGGCCTGGGACTGGCTCTGGTGGCCGAGCTCCGCGCGGAGCTTGGCGCCGAGCCCGGCGTCCACGTTCGTCCAGTACTGGATCGCACGCTCCTTGATGTCGGCGCGCTTCACGCCGCTCACCGCACCCGCGACCGTCTGCAGGAAGCGCCCGCGGGCGGCGTCGTCGAACACCTCGCGGTAGAGGATGCCGGCCTGGACGAAGTCGCCGTCCTCCGGGTGGAGGGAGTGCGCGGCGAGGGTGAGCTCGCCGTCGTTCTCCCAGCGGCCGCCCGGGATCTGCGGCTCGACCGCGGCGGGGCCGCCCACCGAGTTCGGCGCGTAGACCGGGGTCTGCGGGGAGTTGAAGTGGAAGCGGGACGCGCCGTCCTGGCTGTAGTTGCGCACCTCGGACTTCGGGGCATTGACCGGCAGCTGCGCGTGGTTGGTGCCCACGCGGTAGCGGTGCGCGTCTGCGTAGGAGAAGATGCGCGCCTGGAGCATCTTGTCCGGCGAGGCCGCGATGCCCGGGACGAAGTTCGACGGCGCGAACGCGGCCTGCTCGATCTGCGCGAAGTAGTTCTCCGGGTTGCGGTTGAGGGTCATGGTGCCCACCGGGATCAGCGGGTAGTCCTTCTTCGACCACACCTTCGTCAGGTCGAACGGGTTGTAGCGGTAGGTCTTGGCCTCCTCGTAGGGCATGACCTGGACGAAGAGGTCCCAGCTCGGGAAGCTGCCCTCGGCGATGCTCTCGTAGAGGTCCTGGATGTAGTAGTCCGCGTTCTCGCCGGCAATCCGCTCGGCTTCCTCGGAGGTGAGGTTCTCCACGCCCTGGCGGGTGTGGAAGTGGTACTTGACCCAGAAGCGCTCGCCCGCCGCGTTGATCCACTGGTAGGTGTGCGAGCCGTAGCCCTGCATGTGCCGCCACGTCTTCGGAAGGCCGCGGTCGCCCATGAGCCACGTGACCTGGTGGGCCGACTCGGGGGAGAGGGTCCAGAAGTCCCACTGCATGTCCGCGTCGCGCAGGTGGCTGCCCGGGAGGCGCTTCTGCGAGTGGATGAAGTCCGGGAACTTGATGCCGTCGCGGATGAAGAACACCGGGGTGTTGTTGCCCACGAGGTCGTAGTTGCCCTCGGAGGTGTAGAACTTCACGGCGAACCCGCGCGGGTCGCGCCACGTGTCCGGGGAGCCGTTCTCGCCGGCCACGGAGGAGAAGCGGATGAGCATCTCGGTCTCCACACCCGGCTGCAGGAACGCGGCCTTGGTGTACGCCGAGACGTCCCCCGTGGCCACGAAGGTGCCGAAGGCGCCGCCGCCCTTGGCGTGCACCACCCGCTCCGGGACCCGCTCGCGGTTGAACTGGGCGAGCTTCTCCACCAGGTAGTGGTCGGTCAGGATGATCGCACCGTCAGCGCCGACGGACTGCGAGTGGGCATCCGAGGTGACCGGTGCCCCTGACTGGGTGGTCGAGTGGTGGACCGTCATGTCTCTCCTTCTTTCCGCGCGCCGGCGCGCTGGTTCTGGGTGGGTCTGGCTGGAATGGGTCTGGCTGGAATGGATCTGGGGGCGCGCTTCAGGACGCGCGGGCGGCGCATTCAGTGCAGACGCCCACGTAGGTGACGTCCGCGATCATGATCGTCATCCCGTGGTTGTCGCTCGGGGTCAGGCAGGGCGCGTGGCCCACGGCGCAGTCCACGTCCTCGACCCGGCCGCACTGGGAGCAGACCGCATGGTGGTGGTTGTCCCCCACCCGCGTCTCGTAGAGGGCAGGGGAGTGCGGGGGCTCGAACCGGCGCAGGAGGCCGAGCTCGGTCAGGTCGCCCAGCACCACGTACACGGACTGCGCGGTCATGTCCGGCAGCGCCTCGCGCGTGGTGGCCAGGATCGAGTCCGCGGACGAATGCGGGTGGCGCTCCACGGCGTCGAGCACTGCGATCCGCTGCTTGGTCACCCGGCGCCCGTGGGCGCGCAGGGACTCGGCCCAGTGTGCGTGCTCCGTGCTCGGTTCCATGCACCCATTGAAGCACTTATTTTGAGAAGCTCACAATAAGGACTGCCTTACCTTGCGGCTAGGCTGGTGCCCTGCCGTGCAGGAGGAGGGACCATGCCGCGCCGGTTCGGCGAACGCCGGGTAGCCGAAGGGGCCACGGAGCTGTGGGTGTACTCGGGAGGGGACGGACCCCGCGAGTTCGCGCTCGTCCACGGCATCGGCGTGTCCGCTGTCTACTACCGCCGGCTGGCCGGGGCGCTCGCGGTCCACGGCCGCGTCCACCTCGTCGAGCTCCCCGGGTTCGGCAAGGCCCGTGAGCCGAGACGGCCCCTCACCATGGAGGAGTTCGCCGAGGCGGCCTGGTCCGCCCTGGACGCGCTCGGGGTCCGGGAGCCCCTCCTCATCGGCCACTCGATGGGCGCCCAGGTGGTGGTGGAGATGGCCATCCAGAGGCCCGGGACTCGGTCCATCGCCCTGCTCGCGCCCACCGTGAACGCAGCAGAGCGCACGGTTCCGCTCCAGGCCCTGCGCCTCGCGCAGGACGCGGCGCTCGAGCCGCCCGGCGTCAAGCCGATCGTCCTCTGGGACTACGCACGCTGCGGGGTCTCGTGGTGGGTCGCGACCCTGCGCGAGATGATGCGCCACCGGATCGAGGAGCGCCTCCCGCTCGTGGAGGCCAGCGTGCTGATCGTGGGCGGCCGGCGGGACCCCATCTGCCCGATCCCGTGGCTGCGCCGCCTCGCCTCGCTGTCCAGCAGGGCCCGCCTCGTGATCGTGCCCCGCGAGGCGCACGTCATGATGTACCGCGGTGCCCGGTCCGTGGCCGCGGAGCTCCTCGCCGAGGCGCCCTCGGGAGCGGGGACGCCATGAGCCCGGCGGGCGGGCGATGAGCTGGGCCGGGGCAGGCAGGGAGGCCGCGCGGCTCGTGAGGCGCGCGGCGTGGATCGCGGCGGGCAGCGCGCTCGACTGGCTCTACGCCGGCCGCGCCCAGATCTCGGCCCTGGCCGCACGCCCGGCCCTCGCCCCCGATCCGGGCGCGCACGCTCCGCCGCCGGGCGCCTCCGCCGGCGGACGCCGCGACTCAGCCCCGTCCCCCGCCCCGCCCACGGGCCCCCGCAGCGGGGACCTCGCCGTCGTGCGCACGACGCCGGGCACCCCCGGCGGAGGGCTTCCCGCCATCGTGCTGGTCCCCGGCATCTACGAGCCCGCCGCGTTCCTCTCGCCGCTGCGCGAGTGGCTCCACGAGCGGGGGCACCGCGTGGTGGAGGTCCCGGCGCTGGGCTGGAACCTGCACACCGTGCCGGCCTCCGCGGAGCTGGTCGTGCAGCGGCTCGAGGAGCTCGGGATCCGCGGCGCCGTGCTGCTCGCGCACTCCAAGGGCGGACTGATCGGCAAACAGCTCATGGTCTCGGGGCCGCCCGGGCTGGCCGCCGGGATGATCGCAGTCAACACCCCCTTCGAGGGGCACCGCTTCTCCCGCCTCGGACCCACCGAGGCCCTGCGCGGCTTCCACACCCGCCATCCGGTGATCCTCTCGCTCGCGGCGGAGCTCGAGGTCAACGCGCGGATCGTGACGGTCAGCGCCGAGGTGGACCCGGTCGCGATGCGCGGCATGCGCCTCGCGGGGGCGCGCAACCTGACCGTGCCCGTGGTGGGGCACTTCCGGATCCTCGGCCACCCGCTGTTCCTCGCCCGGCTCGCCGAGGTCCTCGACACCCATCGGTTCCCCCCGCTGGGGGCGCCGGAGGGGGAGACTGGGAGCGGAAACGCAGCCCGGGGCTGATTCGTTGAGAGTGCGTCGGGACAGCAGGAGGAAGCACGTGCACAGACATCACAACGGACTCAAGACCGCGGCGCTGTTCGGGGTGCTGTGGGCCGTGCTGCTCGGGATCGGCGGCCTGGTCGGGGCGTGGTCGCGCAGCGGCACGCCCATCTGGATCTTCGCCGGCCTTGGCGTGGCCATGACGTTCTACAGCTACTGGAACAGCGACAAGATCGCGCTCCGCTCCATGCAGGCGTACCCCGTGGCCGAGGCGGAGGCGCCGGGGCTGTACCAGATCGTCCGCGAGCTCTCGCAGCGCGCCGACCAGCCCATGCCGCGCATCTACGTCTCGCCCACCGCCTCGCCCAACGCGTTCGCCACGGGCCGCAACCCCCAGAACGCCGCCGTGTGCTGCACCGAGGGAATCCTCCAGCTCCTGGAACCCCGGGAGCTGCGCGGTGTGCTCGGGCACGAGCTCATGCACGTCTACAACCGGGACATCCTCACGTCCTCGATCGCGGCGGCCGTGGCCGGCGTCATCACGTCCGTGGCACAGTTCGCCATGTTCTTCGGCGGGGGCGGCCGCGACCGGGGCGCCAACCCGATCGCGCTGCTCGCCCTGAGCCTGCTCGCGCCCTTCGCCGCGTCCCTCATCCAGCTGGCCATCTCCCGCACCCGGGAGTACGACGCGGACGAGGACGGATCCCAGCTCACGGGCGATCCGCTCGCGCTCGCCTCCGCCCTTCGCAAGATCGAGGCCGGCGTGGGCCGCGCTCCGCTCCCCGCGGAGCAGAAGCTCGTCAACACGTCCCACCTCATGATCGCCAACCCGTTCCGCCGCGGGGCGGGGCTCGTGAGGCTCTTCGCGACCCACCCGCCCATGGCGGACAGGATCGTCCGGCTCGAGCGGATGGCGGGCCGGCAGCTGGGCTGAGCCGGCCCCGTTCCCTGCTCGGCGCCGCCCGGAGCCCGGCCGTGTCCGCGCGACACTAGGCTGAGCGGGTGCGACGATTCCTGGCCGACACCACACCGCTCACGGAGAGCCGGGACTTCCGGCGCCTGTGGACCGGCCAGCTCCTGAGCATCCTCGGCTCCCAGCTCACGGTCACCGCCGTGAGCCTCCAGGTCTACGACCTCACCCAGTCCAGCTTCCACGTCGGCCTGCTGGGCTTCGTCGCGCTCGTCCCGTTCGTGGCCGCGGGCCTGTACGGCGGCGCGATCGCGGACGCGCACGACCGGCGGACGGTCGCCATCGCCTCCTCCGCGCTGCTGTGGGGCACGAGCGCCCTCATCGCCCTCCAGGCGTGGCTGCGGCTGGACAGCGTACTGCTCATCTATGTCCTCGTGGCACTCCAGGCCCTCGGCACGGGCATCAACATGCCAGCGCGCAGCAGCATCATCCCGCGCATCATCCGCCCCGAGCTGCTCACCGCCGCGAACGCGCTGAACATGATCACGTTCGGGCTCGGCGGCGCGGCCGGCCCGCTGCTCGCGGGCGCGCTCGTCGCGACGGTGGGCTACGGATGGACGTACACGATCGACGTCGTCACCTTCACCGTGGCCATGTGGGCGCTCTTCCGGCTCCCGCCCATCCCGCCCGAAGGCCAGGTGCGCCGCGTAGGCCTGCGCTCCGTCGCCGAGGGCTTCACGTTCCTCTCGACGCGGCCGAACATCCGCATGACCTTCCTCGTGGACCTCGCCGCGATGGTGTTCGCCATGCCGCGGGCGGTGCTGCCCGCCGTGGCCGCCCTCGCGCTGGGCGGCGGCGCCGCGACCGCGGGCGCGCTCCTCGCCGGGATCGCGGTGGGCACGTTCCTCGGCGGCCTCTTCTCCGGGCCGGTGGCACGCATCCGCTGGCAGGGCCGCGGCGTGGAGGCCTCGGTCGTGGCGTGGGGTGCGTGCATCCTCGCGTTCGGCCTCGTGGTCCTCGCCGCCGGCCGCGGCTCGCCCGGGGCGGCGACGTGGTGGGTGGTCCCCGCGTTCGCGTGCATGGTGGCTGCCGGTGCGGCCGACGCCGTGAGCGCGGCCCTGCGGTCGACCATCCTCCAGGCCGCGACACCGGACGCGATGCGGGGTCGGCTCCAGGGCGTCTTCACCGTGGTGGTGGGCGGCGGACCCAGGATCGGGGACGTCTTCGCCGGCACCGCAGCGGGGTGGCTGGGCGAGGGCTGGGCGATCGTTCTCGGCGGCACGCTCTGCATCGCGCTCGTCGGCGTCCTCCATGCCGCGCAGCCCGGCTTCGCCCGCTACGACGCCCGGCGTCCCGTGCCGTAGCGGGGCGAGGAGCGCCCGGGCTCGTGTCAGCGGAAGTTGACGTTCTTCTCGCTCGGGGCTGGGCATTGCTGGGAATCATTGACAACCGCATGATTCCGGGGTTGCCGGCGTTGGCCGCCGATGGCCTGAATGGGCCTTAGCCGGACCTCTTGCGGACTCTGTGCGGACTGGGCTCGATACGGGGTAGTGGGCGTATCCGCCTCCAGGCTTCCCCGCCCTTTCTGACTCCCGGCCGGGTGGTCGGGCCCTATCCTTGAGCTCGTCGTGGGGGGCTTCGCTGCGCCCCGCCGGGGGCTGGGAAGAAGAAAGACGGGCGCCCCGACGTCGTGGGGGGCTTCTGAGGGGGCTCAGCTCGAACTGTCCTCCCGTGCGGCCTGATTCGCCTCGAGGATCGCCTTGGCCCGATCGCGGCCCGCGGTTCGGTCGGGCCTGATTCCGAGACGTCGGAGCTCGGCCATCAGGCGTTCGGCGACGGTGTCCACGGTGTCGCCCTCGAGCAGGTCCAGATGGATGCCGCCTTCCGCCATGTTCCGCTTCGGAACGACCTTGAACCCGCGCGGCATCTAGAGCTCCAGCCCCGGGATGCCCGATAGGAGCGGCGCGGAGTACCTGCACTGGTCGTTCGTGCATGTGGGCCGCGTCGGCGTCCAGTGCTTCGTCGGAGAGGTCAGCCTGTCATCGCGGACCCACCGGACCTGGATCGGCGATCCGCACTCTGGGCAGCTCCTCGAGTACTGCTGGCGCTCGGAATCGGTGTAGTGCATGTGCCCCCCTACGGCTCGCGCCTCCCGGAGTGCCTGATGCTCCCCCGGACCGGCGAGGCCCAGCGTATGCCCGAGCGCGATCCGAGGTCTACGCCGGCCTGAGGTTCACGGCCATGATGGACGCGATACCGTTCTGATTCTCGATGATCTTGAATGCCGGCGTCTCGGCGAGAGTCTGGATGCAACTGTGATGCACGCTCAGCACGCAGTCCTGAAGCTCCGGATCGCCTTCCAGCTCCTCCACGTTCAGCCCCAGCCGCTGGGCATTGGCGAGGGATATGTGACGGTCGTGGGACAGGGTGAGGGCATGGCTAGCAAGCTCACTGATCACGCGGTCCGCAGCCTGTCCGGGATCGTCTTCACCTGAGAACATCCCCTCCATCAGCCACCTCTTGACCATTTCGTTCGCCCAGCTGATTGCCTTCTCGCATTCGCCGATCAGGGTGGGGCTGTACTTGGCGATGATCGGTTGCCAGATCGGAATGGTCCCAGGGTCTTCTCGGACCTCCCGATGAGCCCTCTGGAACTCCTCGACGATTCCGTGAGCAGCGACTCCACCGATCTGCGGGTCGATCGGGCCGAGGCTGGAATGTTTGCCCATGACAATCGACGACGCCGAGAGTGCGATCATGGTGCCCGCCGACATTGCGAGCTGCGGCACGATCACTCGCACGTTCTGGAACATCGCCTTGAGGTAGTCCACAAGGGATTCTGTCGCCGCGACGTTGCCACCTGGAGTGTGCAAGAGGAGGTCAAGGCCCTTGTCCCGGTCCATCTCGTGGATGGTCGCCATGAACCCGTTCTTGTCGCTGTCGTTAACCTCGAACCCCTGCAGACCCTGAGCTTGCAGCGTGGCCTTCTCAAGCCACCCCGAGTAGTAGACGATGACATTCCGGCCCGTGTAGTCGGCCAGCCGCTTGATGTACTGGCGACGAATGACGTCATGCGTGCTCCCCGCAGCCGAAGTCTCGGTGCGGATGCTGGTCCAGCTAGGCATTACTCAGCGAATGGATTCGACGTCGTCGAGATGACGACCTCAAAGACCTGCTTCGGCTCCGGCTGGGCCCACTGGAACATCGCACGGTCCGCGTGCGCCGTTAGCTGAAGCCTGTCGAACAACTCCTGGATGGACTCCTGCGTATCCTGCTGCATCCCTGCCCCCTGATTTCTGCTTCCGTCGTCGCGTCATGCTAGCAGCCAGATCCCCTCATTGGAGATGCTGGCCGGGAAAGCCACGCCGATCTCCAGCGGTCCGAATCACTTCCACTGCCTGCTCCTGCCGTCGTTCGTCTCGATGATCCAGGCAACGGGACTCGTGCCAGCCTAGAGCAACCCAACTCGGCCGACCTCGCGCATGAAGGCCCGTCGCTGCTCCGCCCACGCCGCCGGGGAATCGCGATGCAGCGCCGACCCGGTACCGAGCTGCGCCGGGATGCTGGACGGGTCCTCGGGCGGCCGGCAACCAGTGGCGGAACGTGCGCGAGGCGGCGGGGCTCGAGGAGTTCACGCTGCACGACCTCAGGCACTTCTACGCCTCGGCCTCATCGCAGCCGGCTGCGACGTTGTCACGGTCCAGCGCTCCCTGGGGCATTCCACTCCGAGCATCACCCTCAACGTCTACTCGCACCCGTGGCCGTCCGCCGAAGACAAGACGAGGACCGCAGCATCCGGGTTGATGGCTGCGGTCCTCGGCGATCCTGCGGACTCTGCGCGGACTGCGGGGGAGTGACCCCAGCAATCACGCGGCAGAATCGGTCATGTCAGCGGAAGTTGACGAACTGCAGGTCCACGTCCTCGTAGCCCTTGAGCAGGGCGATCGTGGACTGGAGGTCGTCGCGGGACTTCGAGGAGACGCGCAGCTCGTCGCCCTGGATCTGGGCCTTGACGCTCTTGGGCGCCTCGTCCCGGATGAGCTTGGAGATCTTCTTGGCGTGCTCCTGCGAGATGCCCTCCTGGATGGAGGCCTCGATGCGGTACTCCTTGCCCGAGGCGAACGGCTCCCCGGCGTTGAGGGACTTGAGCGAGATGCCGCGCTTGATGAGCTTGGACTCGAAGACGTCCAGGACGGCCTTGACCCGCTCCTCCGAGTTGGCCTTCATGAGGACCTTCTCGCCGCTGAAGTCGATCTCGGCGCCGACGCCCTTGAAGTCGTAGCGCTGCGCGATCTCCTTCTGCGCCTGGTTGAGGGCGTTCGCGACCTCCTGCTTGTCCACCTTGCTGACAACGTCGAACGTCGAATCTGCCATGCGTGCCTCCGGGTCAGTGTTCTTGGAAGTTCTTGCCAATGCTGCCCACCAGACTAGCCGCTGGCACGCGCCGGGGACCGGCGCGCCGGGGCCCGGAGGGCACAGTTCACTCTCAGCCGAAGCCCAGCGGGAGCCCATCGCGCTGCGAGACCGTTGAACCAGTGGGTTTGGCTGGGCCGGAACCGGGGGATCATCTCTGCCGGGCCGGTCCGAGGGACGGGCCCGCAATGGGCGGCACAGGCAATGTCGGTGCGGCCGGATCACGAGACCAGGAACGGAACGGGAGGGCGACGTGGCTCAGGGGCAGATCGGCAGAGCGGTGGCGGCTGCAGGCGGCAAGGTCGGCGGGATGGTCGCGGCCGCGACCCTCGCGACCGGAGTCGCCATGTCGCCGACGCCGGCGCCGACCGTCCGCCTTGGGGGCGTGCAGGCCGACCTCCAGCGGGCGGTCGCCCTGAACCAGATCACGGACGAGCAGGCGGCGTTCCTCGAGGCGCAGATCGCGCGGGCCATCCTCGAGGAGGGCGGCTCCGAGGCCTGAACCGCCCCGTCATCTCGCGGGTTGGAGCGGCCGGGCAGCCGATTCGACTGGTGCGCGAATGTTCTGTAAGGTTGTCTCTGCTCGCACCGCAGGACGGGGATCTGAGGATCCGCGCCGGCGGGGCTTCGCTCTGGCAGATTACCCGAGCGGCCAAAGGGGGCTGACTGTAAATCAGCTGGCATTGCCTACGGGGGTTCGAATCCCTCATCTGCCACAAAACGAGAGAACACCCTCGGTCTGAGACCGGGGGTGTTCTTGTCTGTCCCGGGGGGTGGGCCGGGCCGCACGGCAGGTCCTGCCCCGCACGGCAGGGCCCTGAGCGGCATGACCGCTGCGCGCGCGGGCCTGTTGTGTGGCTCAGGGCCTGCTGTGCAGCCGCGGGCCTGCCGTGTAGGTCCCGTGACCGCAACCTGGCCGCCGCGGCGCTGCGCGAACGGGCCGCGCTCGCGGGGTGAGGCGGTCCCTGCGGCCGTCTGTGTGGGCCACGGGCCTGTTTGGGTCGGCCCCGCTTGGGAAAGAGAGGGGGGATCGGACCCCGGAATAAAACCCCCATGGGTATCGTTGAGAGGGTTGGACCGCACAGACAGTGAGGAGCGCGGCATGACAACCAAGAACATCACCGGCGCAGATTTCGCCGAGACCATCGAGAACAACGACATCGTCCTCGTCGACTTCTGGGCGTCCTGGTGCGGCCCCTGCCGCCAGTTCGCC
The DNA here is from genome assembly GCF_039615075.1 of Sinomonas halotolerans. Lineage (NCBI taxonomy): Bacteria > Bacillati > Actinomycetota > Actinomycetes > Micrococcales > Micrococcaceae > Sinomonas > Sinomonas halotolerans. The sequence continues at coordinate 95,792 of NZ_JBDFRB010000004.1, forward strand.
CCCACGTACGAGGCCGCCTCCGAGAAGCACCCGGACGTGGTCTTCGCAAAGGTGGACACCGAGGCCGAGCAGCTCCTCGCCGCCCAGGCCAACATCACCTCGATCCCCACGCTCATGGCGTTCCGCGAGAAGGTCCTCGTCTTCTCCCAGCCCGGCGCCCTCCCGCCGGCAGCCCTCGAGCAGGTCATCACCGCGGTGAAGGACCTGGACATGGAGGATGTCCACCAGAAGGTCGCCGAGGCGCAGGCCAAGGGCCCGCAGAACTGAGCCTGCCCGCAGAGGTGAGGCCCGGCCGGGCCTGAGCGTTCCGGACGGCCGTGACGCGTGACGGCGCCGCTCCCCGCAGTGGGGAGCGGCGCCGTCGTGCGTCCGGCCGGCGTGCGTCCGGGCAGCGTGCGCGGGGCAGCGGTGACCCTAGACGCGCTCGACCTTCACCGGCTCGGCGAGCAGGGCGCTGAGGGACTCGTTGAGGTCCTGCACGGCGATGCCCTTCGAGTGCCGGTCCAGATCCTCCTCGGAGGCCCACAGCTCGGACAGCACGATCCGCTCCTCGGACTCCTCGGTGATCTCGTACTGGAGGCAGCCGGGCTCGCGCTGGACCTCCTCGACCGCGATGTCCAGGGCCAGCTTCACGCGGAAGTACTCGCCGTCGTTGGGGATGAAGGTGGCCGTCAGGCGCACGGGTTCGCTCATGGGCATCAGCTTAGCCAGTTGGTAGCGTGCTGCCGTGGCGGCCCGGAGATCCCGGGACCGCAGCGGTCAACGTCGATCGTCAGGAGCGAGCATGCTGTCCAGCACCGCAGGGGAGACGGACCTCCCCCTGCTGAACGAGACCATCGGGGAGAACTTCGCGCGCGCCGCCGCGCGGTTCGCAGAGCGGGACGCGCTCATCGAGGCGGCAGGGTCCGGCGGGGCCGGGGCGGCGCGCCGCTGGACGTACGCCCAGCTCGCGCACGACGTCGACGCCGCCGCCCGTGGGCTCCTCGCCGCGGGAGTCGTCCCCGGCGAGAGGGTGGGCATCTGGAGCCCCAACTGTGCTGAGTGGACGATCCTCCAATACGCGACCGCGGCCATCGGCGCGGTCCTCGTCAACGTCAACCCCGCCTACCGCAGCCACGAGCTGCAGTTCGTCGTGAAGCAGAACGGCATGCGGATGCTCGTCGTGGCGCCCAGCGACCGGACGAGCGACTACGTGGGCATGGCGCGCGCCGCGCTCGCCGAATGCCCCGACCTGCGCGAGCTCGTCTTCCTCCCGGCCCCGCACGCGCCGGCCGAGGGCGCCTCCTTCGAGGCGGGCGCGCCGTCCTCGCCCGAGGAGACCACATGGGACGGCCTCATCGCGCGCGCGGGCGAGGTCCCGGCGTCGGCCGTCGCCGAGCGCGCGGCGACGCTCGCGCCGGACGACCCCGTCAACATCCAGTACACCTCCGGGACCACGGGCTTCCCCAAGGGCGCGACCCTCACGCACCGCAACATCCTCAACAACGGCTTCTCCATCGGGGAGCTGCTCGGCTACACCGAGGAGGACCGCGTGGTGATCCCGGTGCCCTTCTACCACTGCTTCGGCATGGTGATCGGGAACCTGGCCGCGTTCTCGCACGGGTGTGCCACGATCCTGCCGGGGCGCGGGTTCAGCCCGGCCGCCACCCTCCAGGCCGTGGAGGACTTCGGCGGGACGTCCCTCTACGGCGTGCCCACCATGTTCATCGCCGAGCTCGCGCTGCCGGACTTCGCCGACTATCGCCTCTCCACCCTGCGCACGGGCGTCATGGCCGGATCGCTGTGCCCCATAGAGGTGATGCGCCGCGTCATTGCTGACATGCACATGCGGGATGTCGCGATCTGCTACGGCATGACCGAGACCTCGCCCGTGTCCACCATGACCCGCGCCGGCGACTCCCTCGAGCAGCGCACCGGGACCGTGGGGCGCACCATGCCCCACCTCGAGTCCAAGATCGCGGACCCCGCGACCGGGGAGACCGTGGAGCGCGGGCGGATCGGCGAGCTGTGCACGCGCGGCTACGCGGTCATGGCCGGCTACTGGGACCAGCCGGAGAAGACGGCCGAGGCCATCGACGCCGAGGGCTGGATGCACACCGGCGACCTCGCGCGCATGGACGAGGACGGGTACGTGGTGATCGAGGGGCGGATCAAGGACATGGTGATCCGGGGCGGGGAGAACATCTACCCGCGCGAGATCGAGGAGTTCCTGTACCGGCACCCGTCCGTGCAGGACGTCCAGGTGATCGGGGTGCCGGATGCGAAGTACGGCGAGGAGCTCATGGCGTGCATCATCCTCGCCCCCGGCGCCGAGCCGCTGGACGCTGCCGGCGTGGCCGAGTACTGCCGCGGCAGGCTCGCGCACTACAAGGTCCCCAAGTACGTGGACATCCGCGAGTCGTTCCCCATGACGGTCTCCGGCAAGGTCCGCAAGGTCGAGATGCGGCAGGAGGCCGTGGAGCGGCTGGGGCTCTGAGGGCGGACCCGGGGTCGCCGGACTGCCGCGGCTGGCCCCGGGGCAATGTCGGCTTGGCCCAGTGATCCGGCCCAGTGGTCCGGCTCAGTGGCCGCGGTGGTCCTGGACAGTCATCTTCGCGCCGTAGCGCGGAGCCCGCACGCCCGAGAGGCCCAGGAGGCGGACCACGCGCTGCCGGTGCCCGCGCCAGGGTTCGAGCAGCCGCAGCATCCCGGCGTCGTCGGTGCGCTCGCCGGTGAGGGCGTACCCCACGAACTTGGCGAGGTGGTAGTCGCCCACCGAGATCGAGTCCGGGTCCGCGTGGGTGCGCTGCGTGACCTCGGCGGCGGTCCACACCCCGATCCCGGGGATGCACTGGAGCGCGGCAGCGGCCTCGGGGGCGGTGTGGGCGGCGAGGCGCTCGAGGCCCGATGCCGACCGCAGCGCGCGCATGACCGTCGCCGAGCGCTGTGGTCCCACGCCGGCACGGTGCCACTCCCACGAGGGCACGCGCAGCCATGCCGCGGCGTCCGGGGCGACCATGAGACCGGCTGGCGCAACCCGGCCCGCGCCCGGCGCGGGGGTGCCGTGGCGGCGCACGAGGTACCGGTAGGCGCGGCGCGCCTCGAGGACGGTGACCTTCTGCTCGAGGATGGACGGCACGAGCGCCTCGACCACGCGGCCGGTCGCCGGAAGCCGCAGCGCGGGGTTGCGCCGGCGCGTCTCGCGCACGAGGCGGGGGAGGGTTCCGAGGAACGCCTCGTCGTCGAACGCGGACCAGTCGTCGTCGAGGCCCAGCATCGCGGGCGCGGAGGCGACGGCCGACGCAGCGCCCTCGCCCCACGACCGCGCGCGCAGCACCGCGCGGGCCGGCTCGTGGGTGACGAGGAGCGACGCCGCGCCGTCGGGCGTGCCGAACGCGGCCCACATCCCGCCGGGGTGCTGGGCGAAGCAGGGGTCCCCGTCGCCGCGCTGGAGCGGGAACCACGTGCGGGCCAGGGAGTAGTGCGCAGGGGCCGGCCACTCGCCCTCGGCGTCGGGCACTGTCCGTCCTGCCGCAGCCGGTGCCATCGCAGCCTGCGCCGCCGCGGCCTGTGTGCCCGCGATCCCGGCGGCGGGTGCCGTGGGGGAGGGCGAGGGGGCGGCGAGTGTCACCGGTCCATGGTGCCACGGTCCGCCGACACTCCTGTGAGCGGCCCTGGCAGATGGAGGCCGGCCGCTGGCATCTGGCCCCTCCTCACCGGAAGTCCCGGCTCGCGGTCTTCGCCCTGAGGGGAAGGACCTCGAGCCGGTCCGCGACCAGGTTCACCACCCCCTCCTTGGTGCGCTCGAGGATGCCCCGCACCACCATGGCGTTCGCGGACTGGGCCACCCGCCGGTACCGCGCCCACACTCCCACGCTGCACACCACGTTGAGCAGGCCGGTCTCATCCTCGAGGCTCAGGAACGTGACGCCCTGGGCGGTCGAGGGCCGCTGCCGGTGGGTCACGAGCCCGGCCGCCTCCACCCGGGTCCCGGACTCGGGAGCCCCGAGGCAGTCGATCGCGAGCACGCCGCGTGCCTCGAGGACCCTGCGGGCGTGGCGCAGGGGGTGGTCCTCGGTGGCCACGCCGGTGGCCCAGAGTTCCCCGGCGAGCGCCTCCTCGGCCCCGAGCTCGGGCAGTAGCGGAGGCTGCACCCATGGCTGGGTCCCGGGGAGCTGGCCGGGCCGCTCGAGCGCGGCGGCCCCTGCCTGCCACAGCGCCTCGCGCCGGGACAGGCCGAGCGACTCGAACGCGCCGGCCGTGGCGAGGGCCTCGAGCTGGGCTGCTGTGAGCCCGGTGCGCCGGGCCAGCCCGGACAGGGTCGTGTAGGGGCCGTTCGCCTCCCGCTCGGCCACGACCCGCTCGGCCGCTTCAGCACCGATCCCCGCGACGGCAGCGAGTCCGAGCCGCACCGCATGGCCGGCGTCGCGGCGGTGCGCGTCGCTCTCGTCCGGTGCGTCCGGGTCGAACCGCTCGGGCTCCTCTCCCTCGGCCAGGTGCCGGCTCTCGAGGCACGAGTCCATGCCCGTGGCCCGCGGGCCGGATCTCTGCGGATCGGGCCCGTTCCCCGGAGGAACTGGCGTCCCGCCCGGCGACGCCTGCCCGGCGGCGTCCCCGTCCAGCGGCTCGAGGGTCGGCTCGGCCCGCGAGCGCAGGATGCACGGCCGCCGCACCGTGACGCCGTGCCGGCGCGCGTCCGCGACGAGGGACTGGGGCGAGTAGAACCCCATGGGCTGGGCTCTCAGGAGCGCGGCGAGGAACGCCGCCGGGTAGTGGAGCTTGAGCCACGAGCTCGCGTACACGAGCACGGCGAAGCTCAGCGAGTGGGACTCGGCGAACCCGAAGTCCGCGAACGCGGCGATCTGGGCGTAGATGGCCCGGGACTCCTCGGGCGAGAGCCCGTTGGCGGCCATGCCCTCGAAGAGCTTCTCCCTGAGGCTCCCGATCCGCTCGACCCCGCGCTTGGACCCCATGGCCCGCCGCAGGAGGTCCGCGTCCTCTGCCGTGCAGCCGCCCACCGCCATGGCCATCTGCATGAGCTGCTCCTGGAACAGCGGCACGCCCAGGGTGCGCTCGAGGACCGGCTCGAGCAGCGGGTGCGGGTAGGTGACCGGCTCCTCGCCCGCGCGCCGGCGGATGTAGGGGTGCACGGCGCCGCCCTGGATGGGGCCGGGCCGGATGAGGGCGATCTCCACGACGAGGTCGTAGTACCTCCGGGGCTGCAGCCGGGGCAGGGTGCTCATCTGGGCCCGGGACTCCACCTGGAACACGCCCACGGAGTCGGCCCGGCACAGCATGTCGTACACGGCCGGCTCCTCGCGGGGGAGGGTGGCGATCTCCCACTCCTCGCCGAGGTGGTCCCGGATGAGGTCGAAGCAGTACTGGAGGGCGGCGAGCATGCCGAGCCCGAGGAGGTCGAACTTGACCAGTCCCATCCACTCGCAGTCGTCCTTGTCCCACTGCAGCACCGTGCGCCCCTCCATGCGGGCGTGCTCGATCGGCACCACCTCGCCCACGGGGCGCTGGGTGAGGACCATGCCGCCGGAGTGGATGCCGAGGTGCCGCGGGGCGCCGAGCAGCGCCTCGGCGAGCTCGACGACGTGCGCCGGGATCCCGGCGTCGCCCGCCTCCGTGCCCTCCTGGCCGGCCGCCGCGCTCAGCGCGTCCCACCGCTCGATCCGCTTGGACCACGCGTCCTGCTGCCCCTGGCTGTAGCCGAGGGCCTTGGCCGCGTCCCGCACGGCGTTCTTGGGCCGGTAGCTGATGACGTTGGCCACCTGTGCGGCGTTCGCGCGCCCGTACGTGGCGTAGACGTGCTGGATGACCTCCTCGCGCCGGTCGGAGTCGAAGTCCACGTCGATGTCCGGCTCCTCCTCGCGCAGGCTCGAGAGGAACCGCTCGAACGGCAGCCGGTAGTAGATGCTGTCCACGGCGGTGATGCCGAGGAAGTAGCACACGGCGGAGTTCGCCGCCGAGCCCCGGCCCTGGCACAGGATGCCGCGCCCACGGGCGAACTGGACGATCCCGTGGACTATGAGGAAGTAGCCGGGGAAGTCCTTGGCCTCGATCACGGCCAGCTCCTGCTCGATCCTGGCCCGCACCTCCTCGGGCGGGACGGGGCCGTGCCATGCGGGGCCGGGCGTCCCGTACCTCTCCACCAGGCCCTGCTCCACGAGCTCCCGCAGCCACGTCATGGTGGTGTGCCCGGCGGGAACGTCGAGGGTGGGCAGGCGCGGGCGGGCCGAGCGGAGCCGGAACGCGAGGGACTGCGCGATCCGCACCGTGTTCTCGACCGCCCCCGGGTACCGCCCGAACCTCTCCGCCATCTCGGCGCCGCTGCGCAGGTGGGCGCCGTCGCTCGCGGGTAGCCACCCGTCCAGCTCGTCGAGGCTGCGCCGCGCCCGGACGGCGGCCATGGCGGAGGCGAGCCGGTGGCCCTCGGGCTGGGCGTGGTGGACGGCGTTCGTGGCAACGCAGGGCAGGCCGGCGCGCGCGGCGAGGGCCGCGAGCGCGTCGTTGTCCGCGGAGTCGCGGGGGCTGCCGTGGTCGAACAGCTCCACGGCCACGCCGCCCGCGCCGAAGAGGTCCACGAGCCCGGCGATGGCCCGCTCCGCCCCGGCCTCCCCGTGCGCGGCGAGGGCACGCCGCACGGCGCCTTTGCGGCACCCGGTGAGCACCATGCAGTGCCCGCGCAGCCGCTGGGCCAGCTCCTCGAGCCGGTACACGGGCCGCCCCTTCTCTGCGCCCTCGGCGAGCTGGGCTGCCGTGATGGCGCCGGCGAGCCGGTGGTAGCCCTCTTCGCCGCGTGCGAGCACGAGCAGGTGCTCGCCCTCCGGATCCGGCGCCCCGTTCTGCGGCCCGGACAGCCCGAGGGAGAGCTCGGCCCCGAAGACGGTGGCCAGGCCGTACGCCTCGGCGGCCTCCGCGAGCCGCACGGCCCCGTAGAAGCCGTCATGGTCGGTGACCGCGAGGGCGCTCAGGCCCAGCCGCACGGCCTCCTCCACGAGCTCCTCCGGCGAGGAGGCGCCGTCGAGGAAGCTGTAGTGGGAGTGGACGTGCAGCTCGGCATACGGGACCGCCGGGCTTCCCAGGCTCGCCTGGGTGTGTGCGGGGCCTTCGCCGCACGACGCCGGGGACTCGCCTCCCGCTGTTCCCTCGCCGTGTGCAGCGTCCTCGCCCCGTGCTGACGCCGACTGCAGCCCGGGCACCGGGAGGTAGGGCCCGCGCTTGCGGGACCACGCCGGGCTGTCGCCGCCGTCATGCTCGATCGGCGCCCTGCCCGGCACGGGCCCGGCGGGCCGTGGGCCGGGCAGGGCGAGGCCTGCGGGGGGCGCATCGGTCTTGGGTGCGCCGGCGCCACGGGAGCCTTTCGGATTCTGCAGCCTCTCCGCACTCACCCCCTTGCCCTCGAGGAGGTCGTGGAGCTCCTGCCAGGGGATGGCGGGATTGTTCCAGCCCATCAGTCGTCCCAGCCCATCAGCCGTGCCAGTCCATCAGTCGTACCTCGCCTCGGCCCGCCACGAGCCGGATTCGCCGAGCAGGAGCCAGGCCTCGCCCTCGGAGTCGACGATCTGGAGGCGCTCCGCGCGGCGGGCCTTCGCGGCGTCCCACCAGCGTTCGCGCAGCGGCCAGGGGCCCGCCCAGTGGAGCACGCTGCGCCTGGCCGCCGCCGGCGTGGGGCAGAACCAGGCGGGCGCCCCGGCGAGCCGGCCGCGCGCGTCAGCCGTGAGCTCCTGCCCCTCGGCGGTGAGCAGCCGGACGGGGACGGGCTCGGTGAACACGGTGGCCGGGGCCGGCTCGGGCACGCTGCCCGGCCACGGCTGCCCGGCGCGGGCCGCGGTCCCTTCGGGGACGGCCTCGCCCCAGGGGACGAGGAGGTTCCGCTCCGCCAGGAGCCGGCCGCCCCGGGGCCGCGGCTGGACCACGGACCCGTGGCCGAGCATCGTCTGGAGCCGGCGCAGCCCGTGGTCGAGCCTCTCGTCCATCCCGCCGAACAGCGACTGCCCGCGCCGCCCGATCCGGTCGGTGCGCTCCGGCGAGAGCCGCACCCGCACCACCGGAGCCTCGAGCTGGGAGCCCGCCGGCCGCCACGGCGTGCGCTGACTGTCATCCGGGTGTTGGCTGTCATCCGGGCGCTGGGCGTCGTGCGGGGTCTGGTCATCCTGCCGGGTTCGGCCGTCCTGCCTGGCCTGCTCCTTCTGCTGCGCCGAGGGCGCCCCGGCCTGGAGCTGCCAGCGCACCCGGTCCACCACCTCGCCCGCGCCGAAGTGGTGGGGGTGGCCCCAACAGCGCTCGGAGCGCGAGCCCGACTCGTCCGTGATCTGGACCCGCAGCTCGGTGCACGCGAGGCCGTCGCGGCGCAGCGCCTCCACGAAGGCCTCGGCGGTGGGCCGCACCGCGAAGGCGATCTGGTCCACGCGCGCCAGCCCGGGCTCGAACTCCGCGCTCTGCTCGTGGGCCACGGGAGGGACACGGGGCGCGGCGGTACGCGGGTCCTCGCCGCGGGCCCGGGCATGCGCCTCGAGCCCGCCGGCGCCGAATCGCGAGCGCACCTCCGGGGCCGGCAGCGCCGCGAACGCGCCGAGCGTGCCCAGCCCGAGCCGGGACAGGAGGGACGCGAGCTGGGGGTCCCCGAGCACGGCGACGGGCAGCGGCGCGAGGAACGCACGCGCTGTGCCCGAGGCGACGATGCGCACCGGGGCGAGCTCCGTCGTCGTCCGTGCCGCCTGCTCCGCGGCGAAGACCGAGTCCGCGATGCCCGCCCGCACCTCGAGCCCTAGCCGCGAGGCGGCCTCGAGCGCGGCACCGCCGGCCTCCGGCTCGCTCCCGTAGAACCGCACCGCACCGCGGGCGCGGACCGCCACGAGCCCCGGGCGCAGGACGTGCACCCCGGGGAAGGCCTCCTCGAGCGCGGCCACCACGGGCTCGAACTCGCGGGCATCCCGCTCGGGGTCCGCGGGCAGCGCGGCGAGGCCCGGGCAGCGGGCCTGGGCGTCCCGGAGCCTGAGGCCTCGCACCACTCCGGCGGCCCTCGCCTCGGCGGAGCACGCCGTGATCCGGCCCTTCGCCAGGAGCGCCGCCGGGAGGCCCTCGGGCACCTCGCCGGCCAGCTGGGCCGCGAGGAGCGGCCAGTCGGGGATCCAGACGACGAGGGTGCGGGGCGCCGCCGCCGAGGCGCCGTTCACGCTGGCCTCCCGAGCGCTGGAGCCTGCGCGCCGAGTTCGAGTGCGGAAGTGCGGACTCGGCCGTGCTGGAGGAGCTCGAGCTCGATCCTGTGGCGGCGCAGGTGCCCATGGCCCGCGCCGAGCCCGTCCCACCGGGCACCCCGCGCCTGGAGCCTCGCCTCGCACTGCGGCCAGGGGCCGAGGACGAGCAGCGTGGCGCTGCGCTCGCGGAGCCGGGAGCCGAGCCGGGCCGCCTCGCTTGGGGCCAGCCGCGGGGGCGCGGGAGCGAGCACGAGGGGGATGACGTCCACGAGCGCGGCGACGGCCGGGAACCAGTGCTCGCCGAGGTCCGGGACGAGGACGAGCCTCTCGAGCCCCACGCCCAGGGCGGCCGCGGCCTCGGTGCCGAAGGCCGGAAGGCCCGCCACGGCGCACCACTGGCCGTCCGCGGACGGCCCCGCGAGCAGCGCCATCGCCACGGAGAGCGGCGCGTCCAGGGAGTACACGGCCCCTGCCCGCAGCCCGCGGGGGAGGAGCGGCCGCAGCGCGGGCAGCACGGGCCAGGAGGCGCCCTGCCCGCGCGTGCCCTGGAGGGCGTGGATCCTCTCCTGGAGCTCGCCCACCACCCCGAGCGGGGCCCGGTGCGCACGCGCGGCATCCTGCGCCGCTGGGGACGCCGGATGGGCTGCGAGTGCTGGGAGGGACATACCTCCATATTCGAAAGTGTGTTCGATTAAGTCAACCCGGCGGCCGGGCCCCGAGGAGTGTCCGTGCCAGCAGTTAGAGTGGTGCGCGTGAAGTACGCCAATTCCGTCGTCGAGCTCATCGGCCACACGCCCCTCGTCAAGCTGAACAAGGTCACCGAGGGGATCCGTGCCACAGTGCTCGTCAAGCTCGAATACCTCAACCCGGGAGGGTCCATCAAGGACCGGATCGCGCTGAAGATGATCGAGCGGGCGGAAGAGGAGGGGAAGCTCCTCCCGGGCGGGACGATCGTGGAGCCCACGAGCGGGAACACCGGCGTGGGCCTCGCCCTCGTCGGGCAGCAGAAGGGCTACAAGTGCATCTTCGTGGTCCCGGACAAGGTCGGCGAGGAGAAGCGCGCCGTGCTCCAGGCCTACGGTGCGGAGGTCGTCGTGACCCCCACCGCGGTGGCCCCCGACTCGCCGCAGTCCTACTACGGCGTCTCGGACCGTCTCGTTAAGGAGATCCCCGGAGCGTACAAGCCGGACCAGTTCTCCAACCCCGGCGCCCCCGGGAGCCACTACGAGACCACCGGCCCCGAGATCTGGGCGGACACGGACGGGAAGGTCACCCACGTCGTCATCGGCGCCGGCACCGGCGGGACCATCACGGGCACCGGCCGATACCTCAAGGAGGTCTCGGAGGACCGCCCCGAGGCCGAGGGCGGCCGCGTCAAGGTCATCGGCGCGGACCCCGAGGGCTCGGTCTACTCCGGCGGCACGGGCCGGCCGTACTTCGTCGAGGGCGTCGGCGAGGACATGTGGCCGGACAACTACGACAAGGCCGTGCCGGACGAGGTCCTGGCGGTCTCGGACGCCGAGTCGTTCGCGATGACGCGCCGCCTCGCGCGCGAGGAGGGCCTCCTCGTGGGCGGGTCGAGCGGCATGGCCGTCGTCGCGGCCCTGCGCGCGGCGAAGGACCTGCCCGAGGACGCGGTCGTCGTCGTCATGCTCCCCGACTCCGGCCGCGGCTACCTCGCGAAGATCTTCAACGACGAGTGGATGCGCTCCTACGGCTTCCTCCCCGGCGAGGGCGAGAAGACGGTGGGCGAGCTCCTCGAGGGCAAGGAGGGCGGCATTCCCGACCTCGTCCACACGCACCCCACGGAGACGGTGCGCGAGGTCATCGACATCATGAACGAGTACGGCGTGAGCCACCTGCCCGTCCTCTCCGCCGAGCCGCCCGTCGTCATGGGCGAGGTCCTCGGCGCGGTGGACGAGCGCAGCCTGTCCGCCAAGCTCTTCCGCGGCGAGGCGAAGCTCACCGACACGATCGCCGAGCACATGGGGGAGCGCCTCCCCGTCATCGGATCGCTCGAGGGCCAGGGCGCCCTCCAGTCCCTCCTGAGCGAGGAGGACGCCGTCATGGTCACGTTCGTCGGCGCCCCCGTCGGGATCCTAACCCGCCACGACCTCCTCGCCAGCCTCAACAAGTGAAGGACGCAGCCATGACCGAGTCCCAGCGCACCACCGGCTTCAACACGCGCGCCGTCCACGCGGGCCAGGCCTTCGAGCCCCGCACAGGCGCGGTCGTGCCCCCGCTGCACTTCTCCTCGACGTACGCCCAAGACGGGATCGGCGGCCTCCGCGAGGGCTACGAGTACGGCCGCGGCGGCAACCCGACGCGCGATGCGCTCCAGGAGCAGCTCGCCGCGCTCGAGGGCGGCAGCCACGCGTTCTCGTTCGGCTCCGGCCTCGCGGCCGAGGACGGGCTCATCCGCGCCCTGTGCTCGCCCGGGGACCGGATCGTGCTCGGCAACGACGCCTACGGCGGCACCTACCGCCTCATCTCCCGCGTGCTGGGCCCGTGGGGCATCCAGAACGCGCCCGTGGACATGGCGGACCTCGACGGGGTGCGGGCCACGGTCTCCGCCGGTGCCCGCCTCGTGTGGGTCGAGACGCCGTCCAACCCGATGATGAAGGTCACGGACATCGCGGCGCTCGCGGAGATCGCGCACGACGCCGGGGCCCTCCTCGTCGTCGACAACACCTTCGCGTCCCCGTACCTGCAGAACCCGCTCGCCCTGGGCGCGGACGTCGTCGTCCACTCCACCACGAAGTACATCGGCGGGCACTCCGACGTTGTGGGCGGAGCGGTGGTGCTCGACGACGCCGAGCTCGCCGACAAGGTCGGGTTCGTCCAGTTCGCCGTCGGCGCGGTCTCCGGGCCTATGGATGCCTTCCTCACCACGCGCGGCCTCAAGACCCTCGGGGTGCGCATGGAGCGCCACTCGGACAACGCCCAGCGGATCGCGGAGTGGCTCGTGGGCCGCCCGGGCGTGGAGAAGGTCCTCTACCCGGGCCTGCCCGAGCACCCGGGCCACGAGGTCGCGGCGAAGCAGATGCGCCGCTTCGGCGGCATGATCTCGGTCCAGTTCACGGGCGGCGAGGCTGCGGCCCGGAAGGTCGCGGAGTCCACGGAGCTGTTCACGCTCGCGGAGTCCCTCGGCGGGATCGAGTCGCTCATGAACTACCCCTCGGAGATGACCCACGCCTCCGTGAAGGGGACTGAACTGGCGGTGCCGGAGAACCTGGTGCGCCTGTCCGTGGGGATCGAGGACGCGGACGATCTCATCGCGGACCTCGATCAGGCGATCAGCCGGCTCTAGCCCGTCACTCGGTCTAGTTCCACGACTCTGGGAGGACCCTCAGCGATGCCGACCCCCTCATCCGCGCCCGCGTTCACCAAGGCGCCCTGGTTCAAGCCGGTGGCCGTGGCCGCCGGCGCCCTCGTGGCGCTGGCGCTGCTCGTGCTCGTGGCGAAGTGGCTGCGCAGCACGGGCCCGGTCGCGGACTTCATCGCCACGTACCCGGGGCACGCGCCGCTGCCCGAGGGCGCGCCTGTGGGCCTTCCGGCATGGCTGAACTGGCAGCACTTCCTCAACATGCTCTTCCTGGTCCTCATCGTGCGCACGGGCCTGCAGGTGAGGTACGGCACCCGGCCGGAGGGCTTCTGGAAGCGGAACAACAAGGGCCTGGTCAAGACCAAGGGCCAGCCCAAGAAGATCACCCTGAACCTGTGGTTCCACCTGTGCCTTGACGCGCTCTGGGTCCTCAACGGGCTCATCTTCGTGGTGCTGGTCTTCGCCACGGGCCACTGGGTCCGGCTCGTGCCGACCACGTGGGAGGTGTTCCCGCACGCGCTCTCCACGGCCATCCAGTACGCGTCCCTGGACTGGCCGCTCGAGAACGGCTGGGTGAACTACAACGCCCTCCAGCAGCTGACCTACTTCGCGGTCGTCTTCCTCGCCGCACCCCTCGCGATCGTCACGGGCCTGCGCATGTCCAACGCGTGGCCCACCAACGCGAAGGCCCCCAGACTCAACAAGGCCTACCCCATGGAGTGGGCCCGCGCCGTGCACTTCCCGGTCATGGCGTTCTTCGTCGTGTTCGTGATCGTGCACGTCACGCTCGTGCTCACCACGGGCGCGCTGCGGAACCTCAACCACATGTTCGCCGCGCACGACGGCGACGACTGGCTCGGGTTCGGCCTGTTCGCCGCCGCGGTGCTCGTCATCGTGGGCCTGTGGTTCCTCGCCCGCCCGCTGTTCCTCCGCCCGGTCGCCTCGCTCATGGGCACCGTGACCCGGAACTAGGAGATCCAGAGCCGGTTAACCCGCCGGTAGGGTCCAGTTCGCGCGGGGGAAACCCAGGCCCCCTAGCCTGCGGTGCATGGAACTCAAGCGTGTCCTGACCATCGCGGCCATCGCCGCACTGACCCTCGGCGGCGGCACCGCCGCCGTCGCCCAGCAGTCCGGCCCGAACGGCCTCACCGCGGAGGCGCAGGCGTTCGAGCGCGTCACCCGCAGCACCGCCTGGACCGAGGTGCAGAAGCTCAAGCTGGACTTCGAGACGTTCCACCCACAGGGCATGTCGCTCGTGGGGGACAGGATCTTCCTCTCGAGCGTCGAGATCATCGAGCCCACCGTCCGCTACGCACAGCCGGATGAGAACGGCTACGACCGCTCCACCGGCAAGGGCCGCGGGCACGTGTTCGTCCTGACCCGCGAGGGCGAGCTCATCAAGGACATCGTTGTCGGCGAGGGAAGCATCTACCACCCCGGCGGCATCGACTTCGACGGCGAGGACGTCTGGGTCCCGGTCGCCGAGTACCGCCCGAACAGCGCCTCCATCGTCTACACGATCGACCCGGAGACCTTCGAGGTGACCGAGCGCTTCCGCGAGAAGGACCACGTGGGCGGCGTCGTGTTCGACCGCAAGGCCCAGCGCGTGAACGGCGTGAGCTGGGGCTCGCGCAGGCTCTTCACGTGGAACGGCCAGGGCCGCCTGCTCGGCACGGAGCAGAACCCGAGCCACCTCCTGGACTACCAGGACTGCGAGTACGCGGGCGCCGGCCACCAGCTCTGCACGGGCGTGACCGGGCTCAAGACCGCCCAGGGCACGAACTTCGAGCTCGGCGGGATCGCCCTCACGGACCTGTCCACGAACGAGATCGTCCACGAGGTCCCCACGCAGCTGTTCTCCACGGCGGGCCACTCGATCACGCGCAACCCCGTGGCCCTCGAGGCGGACGGAGACGTGCTGCGCATGTTCGCAGCCCCGGACGACGGCGAGGAGCCGGCCGGCACCGAGCTGTACGTCTTCGAAGCCCGCCCGTAGCACCACCCGGCACTCGGCCCGAAGGGCCCGCCGCTCGCACGCGCACGCCCACCCGCCAGCCGCGCCCGTCCCGAACGGGCGCGGCTGGCACAATGGGCCCGTGAGCGAGCGCACGCCCTTCTTCCCGGCGCGGGAGCACCGCCTCCGGCTCGGCGAGCTGGGGGTGCTCGACCGCCGCCGCACGGTCGTGGGCTTCGTCCTCGCCGTCCTGATCCCGGCGGCCATCGAGGTCGTGGCGACCCGCACCGCCCACGCCAACTTCTCGCTCGTCATGCTCGCCCAGCTCGCGGGCGCCGTGGTCGTGGCGCTCGTGGGCGGACTGTGGCCGGCCGTCGCGGCAGCGGTGACGGCCACGCTCGCGCTCAACTGGTTCTCCACCCATCCGGTGGGCAGCTTCTCGATCGCCGACCCGCAGGCGGTCGCCGAACTCGCCGTGTTCCTCGCCATCTCGGTCGCGGTGGGGCTCGCCGTGGGCGCGTCGGTGCGCCGCTACGAGCAGGCGATCCGCGCCGCGGCGGAGGCGGACGCGATGAGCGAGCTCGCCCTCGGCATCCTCGGCTCCACCGCGGACACGGAGGAGTTCCTCGAGCGGGTCCGCACCACCCTCGGCCTGCGCGCCGTCTCGCTCCTGGCGAGGGCGGCGGACGACGCCGGGCACACGCCGTCGTCCGCTGGCCCACCGGCGCGCCGTGGCCGGGAGGCTTCGGGATGGACGGTGCTCGCGACCGCGGGCGATGCCCCGCCGGTGACGCACGCTGCGGCGGACGACGCCGTCGCCCCGGACGGCTGGTACACCCTCCTCGCGGCGGGCCGTCGGCTGGACGCGGGGGAGCGGCGCATGATGCAGGCGTTCGGCGCGTACCTCGTGGCGATGCGCCAGCGCGGCCAGCTCGCCCTCAGCCGCGAGGACAACCGCCGGCTCGAGGAGGGCAACCGTATCCGCACCTCGATCCTGCGCGCCGTATCGCACGACCTGCGGACCCCGCTGGCGGGCATCAAGCTCAGTGTCAGCAGCCTGCGCCAGCCGGGGATCGCGTTCGCGCCGGAGGAGGAGACCGAGCTGCTCGCCACGATCGAGGACTACACGGACCGCCTCGCCCTCCTCGTGGACAACCTCCTGGACATGTCCCGCATCACGGCGGACACGGTGCGCCCCCTCCTGCGGCCGGTGGCGTGGCGGGACGTGATCCCCGCCGCCGTGACCGCGCCGGACCGCCTCGTGGACCTCATCCCGGCCAACGCGCCGCCCGTGCGCGCGGACCCCGTGCTGCTCGAGCGGGTCGTGGCGAACCTCGTCGAGAACGCCCTCCGCTATGCCCCCGGCGAGCTCGTGGAGCTGACCGCCCGCAGCGGGGTGCCCGGCCCGGACGGGACGCCGACGGGGCAGCTGCTCGTCGTGGACCACGGCGCGGGCGTCCCGCCGGAGGACATCCTCGCGATGTTCCGCCCGTTCCAGCGGCTCGACGACGCCCCGGCCCACGGCGGGATCGGCCTCGGCCTTGCGGTGGCCAAGGGTTTCATCGAGGCGATGGGCGGGCGGATCGAGGCGGAGGAGACGCCTGGCGGCGGGCTCACCATGCTCGTCTCGCTGCCGCTCTCGGAAGGGAATCAGGCGTGAGCCGGCCGGGTGAGCGCCCCGCGGCGGCGGCGGTGCTCGTGGTCGAGGACGAGCCGCAGATCGCCCGCGCCCTCCAGATCAACCTGCGCGTGCACGGGTACGAGGCGGTGACCGCGCCGAGCGGGGAGGCTGCGCTCGCGGTCGCGGCGGAGCGGCGCATGGACATCGTTATCCTGGACCTGGGCCTGCCCGGCATGGACGGGGTGGACGTGATCCGGCGCCTGCGCGAGTGGACGGACGTGCCCATCATCGTCCTGTCCGCCCGGCACGGCTCCGAGGACAAGGTCGAGGCCCTGGATGCCGGCGCCGACGACTACGTGACCAAGCCGTTCGGCCTCGAGGAACTCCTCGCCCGGCTGCGCGCGGCGGCGCGCCGCGTGCCGCGCACCGAGGAGGCGCCGCGGGTCGAGACCGGCGAGCTGAGCGTGGACCTCGCCGCGCGGCGGGTGACGCGGAGCGGCCAGGAGGTCCGCCTGACCCCGACCGAGTGGAGCATCCTCGCCCTCCTCGTGCGCCGCCAGGGCGAGCTCGTGACCCAGCGGGAGGTCCTCACGCAGGTGTGGGGGCCCGCCTACGCGAAGGAGACGCAGTACCTGCGCGTGTACCTGGCCCAGCTGCGGCGCAAGCTCGAGGAGGACCCCGCGCATCCGCGCCACCTGCACACCGAGGCGGGCATGGGCTACCGCTTCGACCCGTGACGGCCCGGCCGCAGCGGGCTGCCGGCCGCCCGGGCACCCGGCCGCTCGGCTAGCCTGAGTCCATGAAGCCCGCCGTGATCCAGGCCGTGTGCCGCGTCCACCAGCTCGTCCCCGACGCCGGCACGGTGGGCGTGACGGCGATCGACAAGCGCCCCGTGGAGGGCTCCGTGCGCGTGCGCCGGCTCGGCCTGCACGGGGATGTGCAGGCGGACCGCGCCAACCACGGCGGCGAGGACAAGGCGGTGTACGCGTACTCGGCGTCCGACGCCGAGTGGTGGGCCGAGGAGCTCGGCCGCCCGCTCCCGCCGGGCTGCTTCGGGGAGAACCTGCGGATCGCCGGGCTCGAGACGGGCGAAGCGGTGATCGGCGAGCGCTGGCGCACGAGCGGCGGGGTGGTGCTCGAAGTGACCATGCCCCGCATCCCGTGCGCGACGTTCGGGCGGTGGCTCGGCGAGGAGCGCTGGGCGCGCCGCTTCACGCAGGAGGGCCGTCCGGGCGCGTACCTGCGCGTGGTGGACACCGGCGAGGTCGCCGCGGGGGACGGGATCGCCGTCGTGCACACCCCCGCGCACGGGGTGACCGTGGGGGAGTGGTTCCGCGGGCCGACGCGGGAGCGGGCCGAGGCGCTGCTGGACGCGGACGCGGAGGGCGGGATCCGGATCGCACCGGCGCTGCGCGCCTACGTCGAGGCCGCGGCGAGACGGGCCGACCCGCTCGCCTGAGCCGCCCGGCCGATCCGTCAGATGAGGCCTGTGCGGGATCTCACGGCCCGCGATTCGGGGCCCGTGGGCGTGATGCCGTAGACTGGATGCATCCCCCACTTTCCGGAATTCCCTTTTCCTGCCCAATGATTGAGGCAGGACTGGTGCGTGTTGGGGCCCGCGGAGCGGGCAATTTCATAGGGGAGTCCCGGCTGAAGGAAACGCTGTACGGGTGCATGTGGTGCCGGACGCAGCGAGGAAGCCCTGCCCAGGGATTGAGAGAGCGCTGGGCTTCGTCCCTTACCGCCGAGCCCTGAGGGCTCCCCGATCCGGAGGACACACCCATGTCTGAATCCACCCACCAGCCCGCCGAGTCCACGGACGCCGGCATCACCGAGGCCGAGATCGTCGAGACCGCCGCCCCCGAGGCTGCCGCTGCCGAGACGCCCGCCGTCGAGACCGCCGCCCCCGAGGCTGCCGCTGCCGAGACGCCCGCCGTCGAAGCCGCTGCTGCCCCTGCGGAGCCCGCCGCTGCCGAGCCTGCTGACGCTCCGGCTCCGAAGTCGTCCGACGACGACGGCGAGGAGGGCGTCCGCTTCACCGACCTCGGCATCGACGCCCGCGTGCTCGCGGCCCTCTCCGATGTCGGGTACGAGAAGCCCTCGCCGATCCAGGCGGCGACCATCCCGCTGCTGCTCGAGGGGCGCGACGTCGTCGGCCTCGCCCAGACCGGCACCGGGAAGACGGCGGCGTTCGCCGTCCCCGCGCTCTCCCGCCTGGCCGAACTGCATGACCTGAACGGGCCCTCCCGCGCCACGCAGGCGCTGGTGCTCGCACCGACTCGCGAACTTGCGCTGCAGGTCGCGGAGGCGTTCACGTCCTATGCCAAGCACCTCGAGGACTTCACGGTCCTCCCGGTCTACGGCGGTTCGGCCTACGGTCCCCAGCTGGCCGGCCTGCGCCGCGGCGCCCAGGTGGTCGTCGGCACCCCCGGCCGCGTGATCGACCACATCACGAAGGGCTCGCTCGACCTGTCCGAGCTCCAGTACCTCGTGCTGGACGAGGCGGACGAGATGCTCCGCATGGGCTTCGCCGAGGACGTTGAGCGGATCTTCCAGGAGACCCCGGAGGGCCGCCAGGTGGCCCTCTTCTCCGCGACGATGCCCTCGCAGATCCGCCGCATGTCCAAGCAGTACCTGAACAACCCGGAAGAGGTGACGGTCAAGTCCAAGACCACCACCTCGGCGAACATCCGCCAGCGGTACGTGCAGGTCATGGGCCCGCACAAGCTGGATGCCCTCACCCGCATCCTCGAGGTCGAGGAGTTCGACGGCGTCATCGCCTTCGTGCGCACCAAGATGGCCACCGAGGACCTCGCGGACAAGCTCAAGGCGCGCGGCTTCCAGGCGGCTGCCATCAACGGTGACATCGCCCAGGCCCAGCGCGAGCGCACGGTCGAGGCGCTGCGCGCCGGCAAGATCGACATCCTCGTGGCCACGGACGTCGCGGCCCGCGGCCTCGACGTCGAGCGGATCAGCCACGTGGTCAACTACGACATCCCCACGGACACCGAGAGCTACGTCCACCGGATCGGCCGCACGGGCCGCGCCGGCCGCAGCGGCGACGCGATCCTGTTCATGACCCCGCGCGAGAAGTACCTCCTGCGGGCCATCGAGAAGGCGACCCGCCAGTCGGTGGAGCAGATGCACCTGCCCACCGCGGAGACCGTCAACACGCTGCGCATGAGCAAGTTCGCTGAGCAGATCACCGAGACCCTCGAGTCCGAGGACGTCTCGATGTTCCGCGACCTCATTGCCTCCTACGAGGAGGAGCACAAGGTGCCGGCCGCGGAGATCGCCGCCGCCCTCGCGCTCATGGTCCAGGGCGAGCAGCCGTTCTTCGTCAAGGACCTCCCGGCCACGCCGGAGTTCCAGAAGCGGGACCGGAACAAGGACGGCTTCGGCTCGCGCGGCCCGTCCCGCTCCGTGACCGAGGGCAACGCGACCTACCGCATCGCGGTGGGACGCCGCCAGCGGGTCATGCCGGGGTCGATCGTGGGCGCTCTCGCGAACGAGGGCGGCTTCTCCTCGGGCCAGATCGGCGGGATCGACATCCGCGCCGACCACTCCCTCGTGGAGCTGCCCGCGGACCTCTCGCCCGAGCAGTGGCAGGCGCTGTCCAAGACCCGGATCGGCGGCGAGCTCATCAAGCTCGAGCTCGACTCGGGCCGCCGCCCCAGCCGCGACCGTGACGGCGGCGACCGCGGCGGCTACGCCGACCGTGGGGACCGCGGTGGCTACAGCCGCGGCGGCGACCGCGGGGACCGCGGTGGCTACGGCCGTGGCGGCGACCGTGGCGGGCGCGGTGGCTACGGCGATCGTGACCGTGGTGGCTTCGGCGGGGACCGTGGCGACCGTGGCGGGTATGGCGATCGTGACCGTGGTGGCTTCGGCGGGGACCGTGGCGACCGTGGCGGGTATGGCGATCGTGACCGTGGTGGCTTCGGCGGGGACCGTGGCGACCGTGGCGGGTATGGCGACCGCGACCGTGGCGGATTCGGCGGCGACCGCGGTGGCCGCGGCGGGTTCGGCGGCGGCGACCGCAAGCCGCGCCACGGCAAGGACGGCGGCCGCGGCCGCAAGTGGTAGAACGCGAGCAGCGCACGACGCCGTGCCGCACCTGGCGCCTCTGACGGGCGCCCGGGCGCGGTGAGGCACGCGTGACAGAGGGCCCGGACCGGCAGCGGTCCGGGCCCTCTGCGCACCCGGCCGCCCGGCGCGCTCCGGGGCGGGGAAGGGCCCGTGCCCGATTTGTCCCCGCGGCCCACCGTCCGGTAGAGTATCTGTCTGTTGCCCCCCTAGCTCAGTGGTAGAGCGCCATCTTGGTAAGATGGAGGTCACGGGATCGATTCCCGTGGGGGGCTCTCGCAAGGAGGGTCCGTGTCAACCGGTCGTTGGCCGGATGGCACGGCCTTTTTCCTTGTGTGTGGCGGTGTAGCTCAGCTGGTTAGAGCGCACGACTCATAATCGTGAGGTCCCGGGATCGAGTCCCGGCACCGCTACGATCAAGGGACCTGCCGGAGGCGGGTCCCTTCGTCGTTTCCCCGCCACTCTCCCTGGAGGCTCCCGCATGCCAGCGTCCGCGCAGCACCCGACCGCCACGCAGCCCTCTTCGCCGCGGTCCCGCCTCATCTACGGCTGCATGGGCCTGGGCGGGGCGTGGGGCTCGAGCGAGTACAGCGCTGAGGACCTGGACAGGGCCGCGGCCGCCATCGAGGCGGCGCAGGGGATCGGCATCGACCGGTTCGACCACGCCGACATCTACCGTGGCGGCACGAGCGAGTCGGTCTTCGGAGAGGTCCTCGCCCGCAGCGAGGGCCTGCGCGAAACCCTGTGGATCCAGAGCAAGGTCGGCATCCGCCTCGGCGAGGCGGGCCTCGACGCCTACTACGACCTCAGCGAGGCCGCCATCCTCGACCGGGTCCGCGGCATCCTCAAGCGCCTGCGCACCGACTACCTCGACCAGCTCCTCCTGCACCGCCCCGATCCGCTCGCCGATCCCGCAGAGGTGGGGCGCGCCGTCGTGCGCCTGCTCGAGGAGGGCACCATCCGCGCCGTGGGCGTCTCCAACTTCTCTGCCGCGCAGATGGCCGCGCTCCAGGACCACCTTCCCGTCCCGCTCGCGGCCAACCAGCTCGAGCTCAGCCTCGCCCGCCACGACTTCGTGGACAGCGGCGTCCTCGTCAACCACCCCGAGGGGGTGGGGACGTCCTTCCCGCACGGCACCCTCGAGCACTGCGCCCGCACCGGCGCGGAGGTCCAGGCGTGGTCGCCGCTCGCTGGCGGGCGCTTCTCCCGAACGGGGCCGGCCGCGGACGACGCCGGTCTGGTCGCCCCGGGCGCCACCGCCGCCGAGCTCGTGGCCCGCCTCGCGGACGGGAAGGGCGTGACGCGCGAGGCCGTGGTCCTCGGGTGGCTCATGCGGCACCCCGCGCGGATCGCCCCGGTGATCGGCTCGGCCACCCCGGAGCGCATCCGCGCTTGCGCCGAGGGCGAGGCCGTCGCGGCGGCCATGACCCGTCCCGAGTGGTACGCCCTGTTCACTGCGGCAAGGGATCGCCGCGTTCCTTAAGGGTGATCTCGAGCGCGCGGGCGGCAACGTCGTCGAGCGCCCTGCGGACGGCCCCGAGCGTCACCGCGTCCGCGCCGAGCGGCGAGACCTCGACGCGCGCTGGCGTGACGGTGAGCCCGTCTAGGTGCGCGCGGATTGACGGGAGCAGGCGCCTGGCCGCGGACGCGACCGCCCCGCCCACCACCACGAGCTCGGGATTGACCAGCGTGGAGAGGATCGCGATGATCCGCGCCATCGCGGCCGCGATCCGCTCGAGGATCTCCTGCGCGGTCTGGTCGCCGGCGGCAGCGGCCGAGAAGACGGCCTGGGTCCCCGCGCCGTCGGAGGGCGCGAGCCGGCCGGCTGCGACGGCGTCGGCGCCCCACTCGCGCGCGAGCTGGGCGATGCCCGCGGGCCGCCCCACGCCGTCGACCATCGTGAGGAACGCGAGTTCGCCGAACCCGCCCCCGTGTCCGCGCAGGAGCCGCCCGGATTCGAGCACGCCGGCACCCACGCGCTCGCCCGCCAGGAGCACCGCGACGTCCTCCACGCCCTGCGCCGCCCCGCGCCACCGCTCGGCGAGGACGGCGAGGTTCGCGTCGTTCTCGAGGAGCACCTGCCACCCGAAGCGCTGTGCGAAGGCCTCGGCGAGACCGAGGTCGAACTGGCGCCAGAACGCCTGGCCGCCCACCACGCGGCCGGCCCGGTCCACGGGCGCGGCGAGGCCGGCGCCGGCGGCGAGCACGTCCGCGGGGGAGCGTCCCGCCCGGGCGAGGGCCGTCAGCGCCGTCTCGGCCACCGTCGCGATGCGCTGCTCGTGGCTGCCGGCAGTGCCGCCGGCGGCGGTGCCGTTGGCTGTGCCGCCGCCGTCCGCACCGTCCTCCGCGGGGGCTGGGGGCGGCACTGCGTCCGACGCCGGGTCGTCGCCGCGGGCGGACACGGCGCCTGGCATGGGGCTCGAGGCGCTCGCGAGCGGCGTGCCGAGGAGGTCGGCGACGAGGACGGTGGTCTTCGCGGCACCGAGGTCGATCCCGAGGACGATCCCGGCGTCCGCCCGGAAGGCGAAGCGGCGCGCCGGGCGCCCCTTCTGCGGTCCGGCCCCGCGCGGGAGGGGCGGCTCGGCGGCCCAGCCGCGGCGCACGAGGTCCTCGCCCACGGCGATCACGGTGGCGCGCGTGAGCCCGGTGTGCTCGATGAGCTCAGAGACGGTGAGGGCGGACTCGGCGCGGCGGAGGACGTCGAGCACCGCCCTCGCGTTGGCCCAGCGGACCACATGGGGCCCTGCGGCAGGCGCGTCCTGCATCCCCTTGACCTCCCTGCGCGGCGGAAAACATAATGGCTCAGACGACTAAATTTAGATTCTAAATTAGTTGGCCTGCATCGGCTACGGCCCTCCAGCCAGCCCCCACCCCCGTCTGAGGAGGACAGGTGTCCACCACCGCCAGCAACCCCGCCCACACCGACGCCGACTGGTGGCGCCAGGCGGCCGTCTACCAGATCTACCCGCGCTCCTTCGCGGACGCGAACAGCGACGGCCTCGGCGACATCCGCGGCATCACCTCCCGCGTCCCGTACCTCGCCAAGCTCGGGATCGACGCCGTCTGGCTGAGCCCCTTCTACCCCTCCGCGCTCGCCGACGGCGGCTACGACGTGGACGACTACCGCAACGTGGATCCGCGTCTGGGCACGCTCGAGGACTTCGACGAGATGGTCGCGGCCCTGCACGCCGAGGGCATCCGGGTGATCGTGGACATCGTCCCGAACCACACCTCGGACCGGCACGAGTGGTTCCTCGAGGCCCTCGCCTCGCCGAAGGGCTCGGCGGCCCGCGAGCGGTACATCTTCCGCGACGGCCGCGGGGAGGACGGCGAGCTCCCGCCCAACAACTGGACCTCGATCTTCGGCGGCGGCGCGTGGGAGCGCATCACGGAACCGGACGGGACGCCGGGCCAGTGGTACTTCCACCTCTTCGCCAAGGAGCAGCCGGACCTCAACTGGGACAACCCCGAGATCCACGAGGACTTCCTCACCACGCTCCGCTTCTGGTCCGACCGAGGCGTGGACGGCTTCCGCGTCGACGTGGCCCACGGCCTCAAGAAGGACATGGACCTCGAGCACGACGACCTCGAGACGATCCACCGCGCCGACCTGTTCTCGATGGGTGAGCACCCGCTGTGGGACCGGGACGAGGTCCACTCCATCTACGCCGAGTGGCGGCGGGTGTTCAACGAGTACAACCCGCCGCGAACTGCCGTGGCGGAGGCGTGGGTCCACGCCGACCGCCGCGCCAAGTACGCCTCCCCGGAGGGCCTCGGCCAGGCGTTCAACTTCGACCTCCTCCAGGCCGACTTCGACGCGGGCCAGTTCCGGGACATCATCGCCAAGAACCTCGCCGAGGCCGCCGCGACGGGCGCCTCGAGCACGTGGGTCTTCTCGAACCATGACGTGGTGCGCCACGCCACGCGCTACGGCCTGCCCAAGGGCGGCGGCCGCGGCGGCCTGGGCCAGGACGGCAAGGACTGGCTCCTGCGCGGCGGGGACCCGGCAGAGGTGGACGCGGAGCTCGGCCTGCGCCGCGCCAAGGCCGCGACCGCGCTCATGCTCGCGCTCCCGGGCTCGGCGTACATCTACCAGGGCGAGGAGCTCGGCCTCCAGGAGGCGGGGGAGATCCCGGACTCCGAGCGCCAGGACCCCACGTTCTTCCGCAACAAGGGCATCGAGATCGGCCGCGACGGCTGCCGTGTCCCGCTCCCGTGGGAGCCTGCGCCGGCCGAGGGCTCCTCGTTCGGGTTCGGCGGCAACGGCTCGCACCTCCCGCAGCCGGCGTGGTTCGCCGAGTACGCGGCGGGCCACCAGGAGGACGACGCCGAGTCCACCCTCGCGTTCTACCGGCGCGCCCTCTCGCTGCGGCGCGGGCTGCAGGCGGACGAGCACCTCGAGTGGCTCGACTCCGAGGGCGAGGTGCTGCACTTCGCCCGTCCCGGCGGGTGGCACGTCGTGGCGAACTTCGGCGAGGCGCCCGTGGACCTGCCCGAGGGCGAGGTGCTCCTCGCGAGCGCCGGCACGGACGGTTCCAAGCTGCCCGGCAACTCCACCGCGTGGGTGCTCGCCACCTCCTAGCGGATGCCCCTTCCGCCGTCGGCGCGCACATGGAAGCCTGAGGGGAGGAAACCGTGTGCGCGTCGTCAGGAGGAGTCATGTCCGAGGTGAACATGGGCTATGGGCCGGGGGCCCGCCACGCCGACCACGAGCTGGACGAGGAGCAGTGCTGGTCGCTGCTCGGGTCCTCGGGCATCGGCCGCCTCGGCTTCGTGCACGAGGGCCGCGTGGCGGTGTACCCGGTCGGCTACATCGTGTCCCAGGGGGCCGTGTTCGTCCGCACGTCCCGGGAGGGGACGATCGCGAGGAGCCTCCCTTCGCAGGGGGCTGCACTCGAGACTGATTCGCTCCAGCCCGCCGTCAAGGCGGGCTGGAGCGTGCTCGTCAACGGCACCGCCGAGGCCGTGGAGGACGAGGCGGAGCTCACGCGGCTCTTCGGGCTCGCGGCGGAGGAGCCTTGGGCGGGGGGCGTGCGGGACCTCTTCGTGCGCATCCGCCCCGAGAGGCTCAGCGGGCGCCAGGTCTACCTGGCGCCCTGACACCCGGAGGGCGCCCGGCGACCCGGTGTGCGAGGGGGGCGCGCTGGGCGATACCGTTGAACCATGACGTCAACGACCGCCGCCGATTCGACCCTCCCCGCGCGCGAGGGCCGGACCCCCCGCTCGATCAGTCCCGAGATCGCCCGCTCGTGGCTCCTCGTGAACGCGATGAAGACCGAGCTCTTCGACGAGTCCGCGGCCTCGCGCGCGGACGCGATCATCCTCGACATCGAGGACGCGGTGGACCCGTCCCAGAAGGACGCGGCGCGTGAGAACGTCTCCCGCTGGCTTGCGGACGGCGGCCGGGCCTGGGTGCGCGTCAACGACGCCACGAGCCCCTTCTGGGCCGATGACCTGGCGGGCCTTCGCGGCAACCCCGGACTGCTCGGCATCATGCTCGCCAAGACCGAGTCCGCGGACCAGGTCACCGAGAGCTTCCACCGCATGGACGGCAAGACCCCGGTCATCCCCCTCGTCGAGTCCGCCGTGGGCATCGAGGAGGCCAACCACATCGCGAAGGCCCAGGGCGCGTTCCGCCTCGCCTTCGGCTCCGGCGACTTCCGCCGCGACACCGGCATGGCCGCGACCCAGGAGGCCATGGCCTACCCGCGCGCCAAGCTCGTCGTCGCGAGCCGCGTGGGCAGCCTGCCGGGACCGATCGACGGCCCGACCGTCGGGACGAACCACCCGATCCTGCGCGAGCAGAGCGCCATCACCGTCATGATGGGCATGACCGGCAAGCTGTGCCTCGCGATCGACCAGACCACTGTGATCAATGAGGTCATCAGCCCGACGCCGTCCGACGTCGCCTGGGCCTCCGACTTCATGCGCGACTTCGAGGCCAACGGCCGCGTGATCCGCGACGGTTCGGACCTGCCCCGTCTGGGCCGGGCGGAGAAGATCATGAAGCTCGCCACGGCGTTCGGGGTCCAGCCGGCGCTCTAGCCTTCTTCGCTGCGCTCCCGCCCTGTACCATGCGGGGCACGGATGCCTCCGGGCGCCCGCGCCCCGCAGTGCAGTCTGGAAGCAGTGCAGTCTGGCAGCAGTGCTGCAGCCTGGAAGGAGCCGTCGTGGAGGCGCAGGTTCTCACCGAGGTGTCGGCGGAGGTCCCGGCGGACCGGCAGGCCCTCGTGCTCGCCGGCTACCGAGCCATGGCCGCTGGCCCCTTCCCGGAAGGCCTCCTCCGCTCGGAGCTGCTGCGCGGCTCCGACGGGCTCTGGAGGGTCCAGACGCTCTGGCGCGACCGGGCGGCACTCGAGGCCATGCGGGCCGCTCCCGAGCCGCCGGCGGCCCTGCGCCTCTTCCGGTCGGTGGGCGTCGAGCCCGCCCTCCGGATCTGGGAGGTCGCGGACGCGCTGGCGCCCGGACCCTAGACTGGAAGGCGTGCTCAACGACTTCTGGGAGAACGCCTCGCCCCTCTACCGGAAGGTCGTGCTCTCCGGCATGGCGTTCCTGGGGGTCGGGATCCTGCTCAACATCGTCGCGAACCTCGGCAGGATCCAGTGGCTCCTGTTCGCGTCCATGGCGATCATCGCCATCGGGCTCCTGACGCACCTGGCCGGGATCGGCATCCGCGTCCGGGACGCGAAGCGCCGCCTCCCGCGCTGATCCGAGCCTGGGGCACGCCCGTCGGGTCGGCGGCCCACCCTTCGCGGGCCGACTGGGCCAGCCAGTAGGCTTTCCCCATGGCCATCAACCCCGACCTGCAGGGCCGCGTGTACCCGCCCGCGGAGGCGTACGACGTCGCCCGCGAGAAGATCCGCGAGTTCGCGCGCGCCGTCAAGGCAGAGCACCCCGCCCACTTCGACCTCGAGGCCGCGAGGGCCCTCGGGCACGCGGACCTCGTGGCGCCGCCGTCGTTCGCGATCATCGTCGCGCAGCGCGCCGACGCTCAGCTGATCGAGGACCCGGAGTCCGGCATCGACTTCTCCCGCGTGGTCCACGCCGACCAGCGCTTCATCCACCACCGCCCGATCGTGGCCGGCGACCGCCTCGTGGCCGAGCTCCACGTGGACACTGTCCGCGCGATGGGTGGCGGCGCCATGATCACGACGCGCGCCGAGATCACCGCGGTCGGCGCCGGGGACGCCGCGGACGGAAGCCGCGAGAAGGTCGCCACCACCACGTCGTCGATCCTCGTGAGGGGGGAGGGCCAGTGACCGCCGAGAACACCAGCGCCGCCACGGCGGTGATGCCCGTCTTCGACCAGCTCGAGAAGGGCGCCGAGATCGGCCGCCGCGAGATCCCCGTCACCCGCGCGGACCTCGTCAAGTACGCCGGCGCGTCGGGGGACTTCAACCCGATCCACTGGAACAGCGACTTCGCCGAATCGGTCGAGCTGCCCGGCGTGATCGCGCACGGCATGTTCACGATGGGGGCCGCGGTCCAGCTCGTCGTCGACTGGGCCGGGGACCCGGGCGCGGTCGTCGACTACCAGACCCGCTTCACCAAGCCGGTCCCCGTTGCCGACACGACCGGGACGGACGCCCCGGGCGCGGTGCTCGAGGTCGTGGGCACCGTCGGGGCGCTCGACGCCGAGGCGCGCACCGCCCGGATCGACCTCGCCGTGACCTGTGCAGGGCAGCGCGTGCTGACCAAGGCGCAGGCCGTCGTCCGGCTCGCGTAGCGGCCCCATGGCTCTCCGCCTGCGTCTGACGGCCGGGCGCCAGTGGCGGGCCGCGGACGTCCCGCCCGTCATCCGCCACTGGCGTCTGGCCGTCGTCACCGCCTACACCGCGAGCGGCGTGGCCTTCTCGAGCTGGGTCACGCGCCTGCCCGCGATGCGGGAGGACCTCGGGCTCTCGCCCGGCGGCGTGGGCCTGCTGCTGCTGTGCATGACCCTGGCCTCGTTCGTCTCCGTCTCGGCGTCCGGGCTCATAGTCATACGCCTCGGCTCCGCGCGCACCATCCGGGCAGGGGCCGCGCTCCTCGGGGTGGGACTCGTGCTGATGGGTACGGGGGCCAGCCTGTTCCGCTCGCCCCTGGTCACGGCGATCGGTTTCGCGGTGATCGGCCTCGGGACAGCGAGCTGGAACACCGCCTCGAACGTCGAGGGGGCAGCCCTCGAGCGGGCCCTCGGCCGGTTCATCATGCCCGCGCTGCACGGTTCCTTCAGCATCGGCACCGTGGCGGGCGCGGCACTTGGGGCATGGGCCGCCGCGGCCGCGCTCCCGCTCGCGTGGCACCTGGGCGTGGCGGGCACGGTGGTGGCTGCCGCCGTCGTCGGCACGGCCGCGTTCCTGCGGGCGGATACCCACTCTGCGGGCGTCCCAGTGGGCGCGGGAGACGAGGGGGCAGCGCACGACGCCGTCCGGCCCGGCGGGCGCGCGCAGGTCGCCGCCGCGTGGCGCGACCGGCGCACGGTGCTGCTCGGGCTCATGGTGCTCGGCCTCGCGCTCGCCGAGGGCGCCGCGGGCGACTGGGTGGCGATCGCGCTCGCGGACGGCTATGGCGTCTCCCACACGACCGGCGCCATCGGGTACACGGTGTTCGTGACGGCCATGGCCGCGGGCCGCTTCCTCGGCACGCCCGTGCTCAACCGGCACGGCCGCGTCACGTCCCTGCGCGCGTGCGGGGCGTTCGCGATCCTCGGGCTGGGCCTCTTCGTCTTCGCGCCCAGCCTGTGGCTCGCGTTCGCGGGGCTGGCCCTGTGGGGGATCGGGGCGTCGCTGGGGTTCCCCGTGGGGATGTCCGCGGCCGCGGACGACCCGGTGCACGCCGCCGCCCGCGTCTCGGTGGTCTCCACCATCGGGTACGGGGCGTTCCTGTGCGGGCCGCCGCTGCTCGGGTTCGTCGCCGAGCTCACGGGCGTCCGGTACTCGCTCCTGGTCGTGCTCGCGTTCGTCGCGGGCTCGGTGGCGCTCGCCGCCCAGGCGGCCCCGCGGTCGGTGGCGGAGATCAGGGCCTGACCCGTTGTGGGGTCCCTGCCGGCACGTTGTGGGGTCCCTGCCGGTGCGTTGTGGGGTCCTTGGCGGTGCGTTGTGGGGTCCCTGCCGGTGCGTTGTGGGGTCCTTGGCGGGTGGCAGGGACCCCACAACCGGGTGGCAGGGACCCCACAACCGGGCGCGGGTAGGCTGGACGGGTGAGCGCCACCCTCCTGTCCTCCCTGACCACCTCCCATGTGGGCGGCCCGGCCGCGCGCTTCGAGGAGGCCCGCACCGAGGCCGAGATCATCGAGGCCGTGCGCACTGCGGACGCCGCAGGCGAGCCGCTGCTCATCATCGCAGGCGGGTCCAACCTCGTCGTGTCCGACGACGGGTACCCCGGAACGGTGCTGAGGATCGCCTCGGAGGGGATCGCCGTGGACACCGCGGACGCGTGCGGGGGTGCCTCGGTCTCGGTCCAGGCGGGCCACACCTGGGACGACCTCGTGGACTACGCCGTGCACCACGCCTTCAGCGGCCTCGAGGCGCTCTCCGGGATCCCCGGCTCCACCGGCGCCACACCGGTGCAGAACGTGGGCGCGTACGGTGCGGACGTCTCGCAGACCATCTGGCAGGTCCGGACGTGGGACCGCGAGGCCGGGGCCGTCAGGACGTTCGTGCCCGGTGAGCTCGCGTTCGGGTACCGGGACTCGCTCCTCAAGCGCACCACGGTCAACGGGTCGCCGCGCTATGTGGTGCTCAGGGTGGACTTCCAGCTCCCGCTCGGCCGCATGAGCGCGCCCATCCGCTATGCCGAGCTCGCCCGCGCCCTCGGCGTCGAGGCGGGGGAGCGGGCCAGCGCCCTGGACGTCCGCCGCGAGGTGCTGCGCCTGCGGGCGTCCAAGGGCATGGTGCTGGACGGCGGGGACCCGGACACGTGGTCCACCGGATCCTTCTTCACCAACCCGATCCTGGGGGAGGCCGAGGCCGCGGCGCTGCCGCCGGAAGCCCCGCGCTACCCGGCCGGGGAGGGGCTCGTGAAGACGTCCGCGGCCTGGCTCATCGAGCGTGCGGGCTTCCCCAAGGGCTACGGGCTGGACGCCGGCAGCGTCACCGGGGGCCGCGCGTCGCTCTCCACGAAGCACACGCTCGCCCTGACCAATCGTGGGGACGCGACCGCCAAGGACCTCCTCGCCCTCGCCCGCGAGGTCCGCGACGGCGTGCAGGCGCGGTTCGGCATCGAGCTGCACAACGAGCCGCTGCTCATCGGGCTCGAGCTGTGAGCGGCCCGCGGCCTCCGGCCGACCCTCGGCCTGCCTCCGGCCAGGCGGCCTTCCGTCTCGAGGTGGCCGCGGCCGCCGTCCGCCTCTACGCCGAGCAGGGGTACGAGGCCACGAGCGCCGACCAGATCGCGGCAGCCGTGGGCCTGTCCCGGAGCACGTTCTTCCGCCAGTTCCGCGGCAAGGAGGACGTGGTCTTCGCCGACCACGACGCGCTCCTCGAGGAGGCCGAGGAGTACCTCGCCCGCCCACACCAGGACCCGTGGCTCGCCGTGTGCGAGGCGGCCGAGATCGTCTTCACCCACTTCGCAGGGCTCGGGGATCTGGCACAGCTGCGCTACCAGGTGGTCAACGGTGAGCCAGCGCTGCGCGACAAGGAGCTCGTCACCACGTTCCGCTACGAGCGGCTCTTCCGCCGCTCCCTCCGCGACGCCGTCCCCGGCATCGACCCCCTCGCCGCGGTGCGCTTCGCCTCGACGGTGATCGCCACCCACAACTTCTGCCTCCGGGCGCTCATGCGCGGCGAGCCCGGCTTCGATGCGGCACGGCTGCGGGCGGAGCTCGACGCCGTCCGGCGGCTCTTCGGGGTCCTGCGGTCCGCCGACGCGCGGGCGCAGGCCGGGGTGGGCGGCGCGGACGACGCCGGCCTGCGCGCCGCGGGCAGTCGGGCGGACGACGTCGTGGTGACGGTGTTCGCCCGTTCGACGCCTGCGTCGGAGGTCGCCCGGCGCATCGAGGAGGCCCTCTCGCGGAGGTCACCTCCGGAGTGATACTGCGTTTCACTTGACGTGACACTCGGTTTCACTATAAATGTGGGACGTGCCCCACATCGCCGATGCTGCCGCCTCTGCCAGTCCCCAGCCCGCCGCGCCTGTCCGGAGCCTGGCCGCCGTCGGCGTGGTCGGCGCGGGCCTCATGGCGAGCCAGCTCGCGACGCTCTTCGCGCAGCAGCTCCGCGTCCCCGTCACCATGAGCGACCTCTCCGCCGAACGGGTCGGGGCAGCCCTCACGGGCATCCGCGCCCGCCTCGACCGCGCCGAGGCCAAGGGCCGCCTCGCCCCCGGCGAGGCCGCCGAGATCTCCGCACTCATCACGGGCACCACCGATCCGGCGGACTTCGCCGGGTGCGACGCCGTGATCGAGGCCGTCTTCGAGGAGCTCAGCGTCAAGCGCGAGGTCTTCGCCGCCGCGGAGGCCGCGATCGCCGACGACGCGCTCCTGCTCACCAACACCTCCTCGCTCTCGGTCCAGGCCATGGCCGAAGGCCTCGCCCGCCCCGAGCGCGTGGTGGGCTTCCACTTCTTCAACCCCGTGGCGGTCCTGCCGCTGCTCGAACTCGTCCGGACGCCGCTCGCGTCCGACGCCGCGGTCTCCCGCGCCCTGGACCTCGCCTCGGCGCTCGGAAAGACGGCCGTCCCGGTCGCGGACGCCCCGGGCTTCGTCGTCAACCGCCTCCTCACGCGCCTCTTCGCGGAGGTCCTCGCCGAGATCGAGGCGACCGCCGCCACGG
This sequence comes from Sinomonas halotolerans, assembly GCF_039615075.1. Taxonomy (NCBI): domain Bacteria; kingdom Bacillati; phylum Actinomycetota; class Actinomycetes; order Micrococcales; family Micrococcaceae; genus Sinomonas; species Sinomonas halotolerans. Next base: position 127,716 of record NZ_JBDFRB010000004.1, read on the forward strand.
GAGGCGACCCGCTCGCCGTCGACCGTGCCCTCGAGCCCTGGGGCCTCCCCATGACCCCGCTCACGCTCATCGACTACATCGGCACGGCGGTCCAGCAGCACATCTGTGCCACGATGCACGCCGCGTATCCCGAGCGGTTCCCGCTCTCGCCATGGCTCGCCGCGGCGTCGGAGTCCGGCGTGCGCCGGCTCCGCGCGGACGACGGCGGGCTCTCACCCGAGGCGGCGGCCCTCCTGCCGCGGGCGGCGGCGGCAGCCGGACAGCCCGCGGGAGGCCACCAGCGCGACGGCGCACGCGCGGAGGCGGGCACGGACACAGCCCGAGTCCTCGAGCGCGTCCGCGCCGCCCTCGCCGAGGAGGTGGCGATCATGCTCGCCGAGGGCGTCGTCGCGTCCGAGGAAGACATCGACCGCTGCATGGTCCTCGGCGCCAACTACCCGGCGGGCGGCCTGACCCCGCTGCTGGCCCGCTGAACCGCAAACCCTGACCCGCCCGGAAAGGCCGATATGCCCGACTACGACGTCTCCGCCGCCCTCGACACCGACTACTACGCGGTGTTCGCCGGGATCCCCGCCGCGGACCGCGCCCACTGGGACCGCGCCCGCGCCTTCGTCGACGAGGCCCTGCCGCAGATGAACGAGTACTGGGACCGCGCCGAGTACCCCCTGCACCTCGTCAAGCGCATGGGTCAGCTCAACCTCCTCGCAGACGGCATCGAGGTCCCCGGCCTCGAGCCCATGAGCCCGCTCGCGGCGGGTCTGGTGAACATGGAGGTCTCCCGCGGCGACGGCTCCCTCGGCACGGTCGTGGCCGTCCAGGGCGGCCTCGCGCTCCGCTCGATCGCGTTCCACGGCTCCGAGGAGCAGAAGGAGCGCTGGCTCGGCCCGCTCGCGCGCGGCGAGGAGTTCGGCTCCTTCGCGCTCACCGAGCCGGACCACGGCTCAGACTCCGTGTCCCTCGAGACAACAGCCCGCCGCGACGGGGACCAGTGGGTCCTCAACGGCGAGAAGAAATGGATCGGCAACGGCGCCTCGGGAGGGGTGACGGTGGTGTGGGCCCGGGACGACGAGGGCAGCGTGCGCGGATTCCTCGTCGAGCAGGACACAGAGGGCTACGAGGCCGAGGTGATCGAGGGCAAGGGGTCCCTGCGCGCGGTCCACCAGGCACGCATCCGCCTCACCGGTGCCCGCATCCCGGCCGAGAACGTGCTGCCCGGAACGAGGACGTTCAAGGATGCCTCCCGCGTTCTCGTCGCCACCCGGCTCGGCGTGGCCTGGTCCGCGCTCGGCCACGCGACCGCGTGCTATGAGGCGGCCGAGAACTACGCGAAGCAGCGCGTCCAGTTCGGCAGGCCGCTCGCGGCGTTCCAGCTCGTCCAGGACCGGCTGGCCCAGATGCTCGCCGAGCTCACGAGCATGCAGCTGCACTGCGTCCACCTCGCCGCGCTCGACGCCGCGGGCACGCTGCGGCCTACGCAGGCGTCCATGGCCAAGTACCACAACACCCGCAAGGCCCGCATCATCGCGCAGACCGCGCGCGACCTCCTGGGCGGCAACGGCATTCTGCTCGAGAACCACGTGATCCGCCACATGATGGACATCGAGTCGATCCACACCTACGAGGGCACCGAGAGCGTCCAGGCCCTCCTGATCGGCCGCGATGTCACCGGCGTCGGCGCGTTCGCCTGAGGAGCCGGCGATGACCGCCAACTCCCGCTCCGCCGGTCCCGTACGCACGGCGACGCTCGCGCGCCTCCGGCTTGCCGCCCAGGGCCTCCTGCCCTCCAGATCCGTGGGCGGGGAGCTCGGCCGGGCAGCCACGCCGCTTGCGGCCGTCCGGCGCATGGGCGCCCTGCAGAGCCAGGACCTCCAGTCGGGCCTCCTCGCGGTCGGGCTCCGCACGGGCCGCGCCACAGCCTCCGGTGTGGCGGACGCCTTGGCGAGTGGCGCCGTCGTGCGCACCTGGACCATGCGCGGCACCCTCTTCACCGTCGCCGCCGAGGATGTCCGGACGTTCGTGGGTCTCGCAGCGGAGCGGGTCATGCACACGGCCGCGCCGCGCCACCGCGAGCTGGAGATCGGCGAGGAGGACGTCGCCGTCGTGCGCCGTGTCGCCGAGGACCGCCTCGCAGGCGGGAAGGGCCTGACGCGCGCCGAGCTCTTCGAGGCCTTCGAGGCCGCCGGGCAGCCGACCGCCGCGCAGCGCGGAATCCACCTCCTGTCCATCCTCAGCCACCGCCTCGTCCTCGTGCAGGGCCCGGTGCGGGGGAAGCAGCAGGAGTTCCGGCTCGCGGAGGAGTGGCTGCCGGCGGGCGGGGGGCTTTCCGGCGACGAGGCCCTCGAACACCTCGCCGGCCGCTATATCGCGGGGCACGGGCCGGTGGGCGAGCGCGACTTCGCGTGGTGGCTCGGACAGCCGCTCGGCCGGGTGCGCGGGCCGTTCGCGGCAGCTGCGGCACGCGCGGAGAGGATGGACGACGGCGATGCCCCCTTGTTCTGCACGGCGCCTGTCGCGGCGCTCGCCTCCGGAGCGGCCGGGGCCCGCGCAGTCGTGGCCGTCCCGGCGTTCGACGAGCTCGCGATCGGCTACCCGGACCGCTCTGTCGCGATCCCGCCCGAGCACCTGGACCGGGTGATCCCGGGAGTCAACGGGGTCTTCAAGGCCATGGTGACGGTGGGCGGGCGGGCCGTCGGGACGTGGACCAAGGGCGGGACGGCCTCCGCGCCCCGGCCCGTGCCGGAACTGTTCGAGGCGTTCGGGCCCGCCGCCGAGGTGCGGCTGGGTGCTGCCCTTGGGCGGATCGAGGCCTACTGGGGCAGCTGATTCGGCCCACCCCGCCGACTGCCCCGCCCGCACGGCCGCCCCGCCCCGCGCGATCGCCGGTGGCCCTCACGACCGGCCCTGGCCCGCATGATCGGTGCCGGGCAGCACCGATCATGCGGGCCAGAGCCGATCGTCCCGCGTCTCTGCCCGATGCCCGACTACAGGCTGATTCGGCGGCAGGCGCAGTTGTCCACAGGCCAGCGGCTTCCGGTCCCAGGAACTGGCATGGGGCGGCAGACTGGCTCCATGCAGCAAGCCACTGTGCGAGCACTGGTCGAGGAACGCTGGCCGGCAACTCACGTCGCAACCACGGAGGCGCTGGCCGCCGCCGGGATCACGGACAGGACCCTGACCGCAGCGGTTCGGGCCAAGTGCGTCCACCGGGTCCGTCGGGGAGCGTACGTCCTGGGGAAGGTATGGAACCAGGCCAAGCCCTGGGAACGCGCCATGCTCCAGCTCGATGCCCACGCCGCATCCCGAACCATCCCAGCCGTCTACAGCCATGTCTCAGCCGCCCGCCTCCTGGGCTGCAGCGTCTGGGACGCGGGGGAACGGATCCACATCAGCGTGCCCTATGCCTCCTCGGCGACGAGCCACGGCGCAGATGTCGCCGCGCACCGCGTGCCCGTCAGCGACGAGGACCTGGTCACCGTGGTCCGGAGCGGGAGGCTGCTGCGCCTCACAGCTCTCGAACGGACGGTCGCCGACTGCGCCCGGGTGCTCGACGTGGAGCGGGCGGCGGTCATCGGTGACCACGCCCTGAGAATGGGCGCCACCGTGAAGGGGATCGCCGCAGCGGCCGAGCGCTCGGGCCTGGTCCGCGGAGCACGCCGCGTGGAGCGGCTGCTCGAGGCACTGGATGGCCGCTCGGAGTCGGCGGGGGAGACGCGGACGCGGCTCGCCCTGAAGGCTGGTGGAGTGCCGGAGCTCCAGTTCGAGGTCATGACAGAGGCGGGGAACTTCAGGGCGGACTTCGCATGGCCTTCGCCGAAGGTGATCCTCGAGTTCGACGGCGACGCGAAGTACGTCGACTACGCTCCGACCGCGGCGGTACTCATGGCCGAGCGCATGCGCGAGAACGCGTTGACCGCCGCGGGCTGGGTGATCGTCCGGACCCGCTGGGCTGAGCTGGCCACGCCTGAGGTCATCGTGGCCAAGGTCATGACCGCGTTCGCGCGGGCTGCGCGACTGGCCGGATGAGCAGATGCGACTGGCCGGATGAGCAGTCTGGCTCGAAGGGCAGACACGATCGGCCCGGCTCCGCATGATCGGTGCTGCCCAGCACCGATCATGCGGGTCCGGGCCGATCGTCGATGAGGCCGGCCGCCGGCCATCGCGTCAGAGCGCGCCGGTGGCGATCTTGAGCATGCGGCGCAGCGGCTCGGCGGCACCCCAGAGGAGCTGGTCGCCCACCGTGAACGCGGAGATGTACTGCGGGCCCATCTCGAGCTTGCGGATGCGTCCCACGGGGATCTCGAGGGTGCCCGACGCGGCGACGGGCGTCAGCCGGTCCATGGACGCCTGCTTCTCGTTGGGCACCACGGTCGCCCACTCGTTGTCGGCGTCGATGAGCTTCTCGATCTCGGCTACGGAGAGGTCTTCGCGGAGCTTGAGCGTGAGGGCCTGCGAGTGGGAGCGCATGGCCCCGATGCGCACGCAGAGCCCGTCCATGACGACGGGCTCGATCGCGGCGCCCGCGGCCGTGCCGAGGATCTTGTTGGTCTCCACGCCGGCCTTCCACTCCTCCTTGGACTGGCCGTTGCCGAGGTCCGCGTCGATCCACGGGATGAGCGAGCCCGCGAGCGGGACGCCGAACTGGGTCGCGTCGACGCCGCCGCGCTGCGCGGCAAGCACCTTGCGGTCGATCTCGAGGATGGCCGACGCCGGGTCGGACAGCTCCGCGGCGACCTCGCGGTGGAGCGTGCCGAACTGGGTGAGGAGTTCGCGCATGTGGCGCGCGCCGCCGCCCGAGGCGGCCTGGTACGTCATGGACGTGCCCCACTCGACGAGGTTGTTGCGGAAGAGGCCGCCGAGGCCCATGAGCATGCACGAGACGGTGCAGTTGCCGCCGACGAAGTCCTTGACGCCGGACGCGAGGCCCTCGTCGATGACCCGGCGGTTCACCGGATCGAGCACGATGATCGAGTCGTCGTTCATGCGCAGGGTCGAGGCTGCGTCGATCCAGAGGCCGTCCCAGCCGGCGGCGCGCAGCTGCGGGTGGACCTGCTTCGTGTAGTCGCCGCCCTGGGCGGTGACGATGATGGGAAGCTTCTTGAGCGCCTCGATGTCGTACGCGTCCTGCAGTGCGCCGGCGCCCTCTGCGAAGGAGGGGGCCCTGCCGCCCGCGTTGGACGTCGAGAAGAACACGGGGTTGATCGAGGCGAAATCCCCCTCGTCCTGCATGCGCTCCATGAGGACGGAGCCGACCATGCCGCGCCAGCCAACGAAGCCTACCGAAGAAGTCATGCGTTCCATTCTACGGACCGGCCCCCGGCGGCCCATATGGTGTCCGTCTCACGGACAGTGGGGGGACGGCGCGAATCGAGAGCAGCGCGCGGTGAGAGGGCAAGCGCTGGCGGAGGGACAGCGGCGCCGTCAGCGGCGACAGGGGCCCGACGCCGTGTCCTCGCTGTCGCGGCCCGGTCACCCGGCGCTCTGGTCCCCTCGTGTGCCCGCGTGCCGGCTCATCACCTGACGCACGTTGCCTGCTGCCTCAGGAGGGGTGCTTCGCCGGGTCCGGGATTCCGCGCTCGCGCCGGAGCGCAGCCGCCCTGCGCTCGCGGCCGACGAGCATGAGCGCCCACGCGCAGCCTGCCGCGGCGAGGAGGGCGGGACCGAGGAAAGGCCACGCTGGACCGGACGGGCCGGCCGCGGTGACGGCGAGGGCGACGAGCGCGAGGACGGCAAGGGCCCCAAGGCCGAGGCCGAGAACGCGCAGGCCAGCGAGCGTCCGCACCGTCTTGGCAGCGCCCCCGCGGACGAACCCGATCTCCTCGGGCCGGTACATGACCAGTTCCCCGGTCTCGGCGCGGGCGAGCCGCCGGCGGTCCCCGGCGTCCCGCAGCCGCCGGAACTCGGCGATCACGGCCTCGTCCCGGCGGCGGCGCTCCTCGGGGCTCATGTCTGCCATGGCTCAGGCCGCCCGGAATCGCTCGATGTGCGCAGTCACGGCGGCCTCGTCGAGCGGGCCCTCCTCCTCAGCGCGTTCGGCGCCGGCCGGGAGCAGCCCCACCGTGTACGCGTCCCCCGCGCGCTTGACCAGGAGCCGGTGTCCCGGGTCCTGGTGATTGAGGAGGGAGGCGCCGGCTTGGGCATGGGCATCGAGGTGTGCCTTGACGACGGCGAAATCGGCCTGGGCGCCTGTCAGGCCGGGGTTGCGCGCCATGACGAACCAGCTGAAGTGAGCGCGGGGCTGCGCGAGGATGGCGTAGTCGCTGCCCTCGATCGAGAACACGTTGTCCGTGGAGTCCGGAGTCACGAGGTCGATCTGGATCCAGCGCACGGCGGAGCCGAGTGTCTGCGCGGTCGCGGCGACGGCGCCGGCGACCGACAGGCCGCCGTCGGCGTCCGCCGTCGCGAGCCCGCGGGCGACGAGCGAGGATGCGCCGGCTGAGACGCAGCGCGCATCCGCGAGCTCCCGTTCGAGGTGGAGGACCTTGGCGCTCGCCTCGGCCTGTGGGCCGCCGGAGATCCGCAGGAGGGCGGCGATCTCGGCGAACCCGAAGCCGAGCGAGTCCGGCAGGTCCTCGCGGGGCGCGGTGTCGGTGGAAGATGCGGTCTGAGTCATCTCATGGCCTCCTCAAGCCGTCAGAATCCGAAGAAGTCCTTGGCGCCATCCCAGGCGCCTTCGGCGGCGTCGGTGATCCCCGAGCCGATGGCGTTGACCGTGTCGTGGATGACCGGGACGTTGTCGTACAGGGCCAGCGCGCCGCTCGCAACCATGCAGGCCGTGCCCGCCGGGGGCGGAAGGAAGGAGCCGGCGCCGAGCCCGGCCTTGACAAGGGAGTACGCGCCATCGCCGTATTCCCCGTCGGAGAAGCTGTCGACCGCTTGGAAGGTGTCAATCCCGACGCCCAGCACGCCGAGCCCCTTGCCGCCCACGTCCAGCGCGGTCATCCAGCGCGATGACTCCGCGAGCCCTGACATCTTGGCGATGTCCGCGAAGGAGCCGTCGAACAGGTCCGAGGAGACCTTGAACGCGTTCCGGAACTGCACGGCCAGCGCATCCGAATCCGCAAGGGTGTCCAGGCCCTTGTAGGCCAGGTAGAGGTCCGTGAGGCCGAACCGGATGTTGGGGAACGCCTTGATGGCGTTGTAGGCGTCCCACCCGCCGAAGAACGGGCTGTACTCGAGCCAGTCCGGGATCCACGCCGTGTTGTCCGAGTCGGTGCCGCCCGGCCCGCTGCCCGGGGCACCCGCCGTCCCAGTCCCTGTTGTCCCGGTGCCGTCGGTTCCGGAGCCGCCGGCCAGTTCGGCGCTCGTGCGCTCCTGCGCCTCGGCGTTGGCCGCAAGCGTCCGGGCATTCTCGCCGAGCGCGGCGGCAAGCTGTGCGAAGGCCGGGCGGTGCTGCCGGGTCCACTGCTGGAGGAACTCCTCGGCGTCCTTGCCGGCCCACACCTGCGGCAGACGGGCCGCGAGCTGGTCGATCGAGCTCTGGACGTTCTTGATCGAGGACGACTTGATGGTGAACTGCCGCCCCAGAGCACGGAGCTGCTCCGGATTGGCGCCCTGCTGGATTGTCACGGTTCCCCCTCGATCATCGCGCCTCCCGGCGTCCCTGCAGCCACACTATGCGCCAGCCGGGCGCCGCCGCGATGGGGATAGCTCCCCATGTGCGGATCACGCAGCTGCCCGGCCCGGAGGCCAACGCCGCCGGCCCACCCGTCAACGCCGCCGGCCCGGAGGTCAGCGCCGCCGGAACTCCGCGATGCGGTACCGCACGCCCGAGACCGAGGTGAGCCACCCGCCGTCGTCCGGCTGGACCGCCGCGAGCCGCCAGCCCGAGTCCAGCGGCGGCGCGAACGTGTCACCGTCGGCGTCGTGGTCGAGGATCGTCACCATGGCGAGGTCTGCGAGGGGCATCGCCTCGGCGAAGATCTCCCCGCCGCCGATCACCCACACGAGCTCGCCCCCCGGGGCACGCGAGGCCTCTGCGAGCGCATCCTCAAGCGAGTGCACGGCGATCGCGCCGTCCGCCCGCCAGTCCTCGCGACGGGTGACCACGATGTTGGTCCGCCCGCGGAAGGGCCGGTACTCCTCGGGGATCGAGTCCCACGTGCGCCGTCCCATGACCACGGGATGGCCGGTGGTGGTGAAGGCGAAGTGCCTCATGTCCTCCGGAACGTGCCACGGCATCGTCCCGCCTCGCCCGATCACGCCCTCCTGCGTCTGCGCCCAGATGAGCCCGATCGCGCCCAGGGGCCCGCCGTCGGCGTTCCTGCCGGTGCCCGTGCCGCCCTCGCGGCCGCCCATGCCGCCCGTCATACGGCGACCGATCCCTTGATCGCGGGGTGGTGCCGGTAGTCCGCCACGGCGAAGTCCTCGAACCGGTAGCCGTCGATGCTCTCGGGCGTGCGGGAGATGGAGAGCGTGGGGTAGGGGTACGGCTCGCGGGAGAGCTGCTCGGCCACCTGCTCGAGGTGGTTCTCATAGATGTGGCAGTCGCCGCCCGTCCAGACGAACTCCCCGACGGCGAGCCCGAGCTGGTCCGCGACCATGTGGGTCAGCAGCGCGTACGAGGCGATGTTGAACGGGACGCCGAGGAACATGTCCGCGCTGCGCTGGTACAGCTGGCAGGAGAGCCTCGCCGGCCCGTCCTCGCCCTCGGCGGGCGGGGCCACGTAGAACTGGAAGAGCGTGTGGCACGGCGGCAGCGCCATGTCCTCGATCTCTGCGACGTTCCAGGCCGAGACGATGTGCCGGCGCGAGTCCGGGCTCGTGCGCAGCGATTCCATGACGGCCGCGATCTGGTCGATGTGCCGTCCGTCCGGCGCGGGCCACGAGCGCCACTGGACGCCGTAGACGGGGCCGAGCTCCCCGGCGTCGTCCGCCCACTCGTCCCAGATGGTGACCCCCTGCTCCTGCAGCCAGCGGACGTTGGACTCGCCGCGGAGGAACCACAGGAGCTCGAGGGCCACGGACTTGAAGTGCACCCGCTTGGTCGTCACGAGCGGGAATCCCGCCGCGAGGTCGAAGCGGATCTGCCGGCCGAAGACGCTGCGCGTTCCCGTGCCGGTGCGGTCGCCCTTGCGGGCGCCGTTGGCGAGGACGTCTCGGAGGAGGTCTTCATACGGGGTGGGGATGCTCACCCCGCCAGTCTAGCCACGGCCGGCGCGGCCGGGCCTTCCAGCGGGGCGGGCATCCCCACGGTGTTCCGCAGGGGGCTCAGGGCCGCCCGGTCACGGCCCGGTGTACTCGAAGATGTACAGGCCCGCGTCGCGGTCCGAGGCGGCCACGTACTCCTTGCCGTCGGAGCCCGTGAAGGTCTCGACGCCCCAGAAGTTGTTGCCGCCCTCGTCGATGTACTTGCCGACCTCGACGATCTCCCCGTCCACGATCCGGATGACCCTCAGGCCGCCGGCGTAGTAGCTGACGTAGGCGAGGTCGTCCTGGGCGTGGGAGACGGCCACCTCGTGCACCGAGAGGTCGCCGGATCCCGTGGCGTACGCCGGGTCCATGGCCTCCGGGATCGCATAGGTGTCGAGCTCGTTGAGCTTCCCGCCGTTGTTCTCGAACAGGTGCACGTAGCCCCAGCCGTCGAACGTCGAGGCGAGCGTCAGGGTGTCGCCCACCGTGCCGACGGCGATCGGCGCGAGCTGGGTGCCATTGCCCGCGACGCACGCGGCCTCGTTGTACTCGCTCTCGACGTCGAAGATCGCGTAGCCCTCGGCACGCGGCGCAACGCCGTAGGTGGGCAGGCTGCTCTCCACGCTCATGCCGAACGAGCCGCTGCAGGCCCCCGGGTCCGAGCCCGTGCGGTTGAAGACGAGGATGCCGTCCCAGCCGCCCGCGGCCTCGACGTTCTGCGCCTTCTCCGTGAACGTGCACACGCCGCGCTCGACGACGGCGATGTCGACCGCGCCCGGGTCGCCCGCCGGTACGGCCGGGTCGCCGTCGCACGCGCGGCCGACGAACACTGACGGTCCGGTCACTGTAGTCCCGCCAGGGCCCGCCCCCTGGCCGGCGGTGATCGGCGTGCCGTCGTCCTCATTGCGGGCCTGGGCGCCGAAGGGCGAGAAGTCCTCGTCCGCGGCGAGGATGAACTGGCTGTCTCCGGTGAACTCGGCCTGGTGTGCGTTGCCCTCGGGCGCCACGGCCACCCCGTTGACCTCGAGCATCTGCGGGTCCTGGAGCGCGAAGTCCGAGTCGCCGATGTACGCGGCAGCCGCCGGGTCGGTGACGTCCAGGGTCACATAACCGCCGTCCCAGTAGGAGATGAGCATGACCTGCCGCCCGTCGATCTGCTTGACCACGACATCGTGGTGGAAGACCGAGGTGAGGCTGGCCGGCTTCTCCTGGAGGATCTGCGGGAAGTCCTTCGCGAGGTCGTACTCGGCCACGAGCGCGGGCTTGCGCGGGTTGGTGATGTCCATGATGTCGACGTCGGCGGCCTCGTCGTTGTCCACGATCACCGCGTAGGCCTTGTCCCCGGCGTCCCAGGCGAAGACGCTGTGGATCGAGTGCGCGGCCTTCTTGCCCTGGCCTGAAACGTTCTCGTCGCCTGCCCCCTCGGCGAGGAAGGTGGGGTGAGCGGGATTGGTGACGTCGTAGATGTTCATGCCGCCGAAGCCGACGCTCCCGGCCTTGCCGCCGTTGACCTTGCAGACCTCGTTGTTGCTCACGAGGATGTCGCCCGTGAATGCGGGTGTGTCGATGTGGATCGACTGGATGCCCTCGCCCGGGGCGCTGCCTTCCTTCGACTGGATGAAGGCGACTTCCTTCGGGCTGTCCACGTCGCGGATGTCGACGACGTGCACGCCGTTGTACTTGCACGTCTCGCCTCCCCAGGCGGCGAGGTAGGCGTAGCCGTTGTGGACGCCGACGTCGGCGATCTTGCCGGGTTCGACGTTCTTGAGGCCGAGCTTGCTGATCAGGCCGACGTTCTCGCTCCCCGCCGGGAGGTGCCCTTCGTCGCCGCCGTGCTGGGCTTCGTGGTGCCCATGGGTGGCGCCGGCATTGTCGATGATGCCGTCATCCAGGATCGCTTCGTGGGCGACCGCCGGTCCTCCTGCCAACCCCATGAGTGTCAGAGCGAGGGCGCCCGCGAAGGCGGGCCCCCTCAGGGTATTTCGCTGCATCAGGTGATCCCTTCGAGATGCGGATGAGTGGCGGGTCCCGTGAGGGGCACGCTCCGCCATCCTTGCAACAAGTGGTTCACATCACAAGGGTTAAAAGTGATCCACATCACAGCCGAGCCTGGGGGTGGGATGGGCGTGAGCGGCGGGGGATCAGTCGTCGTAGGGCTTGACCTGCTCGAGGGCCACGACACGGGCACGGCCTGAGGTGGCCACGTGGAACACGATCATCTCGCCGGGCGTGAGGTACGGGTCCGACGACGGCAGCCGCTCGGCGAGTCCAGGTTCGAGGTAGCGCGAGAAGGCCTCGAGGATGGTCGGCAGGACGGGCCGGTGGGTGCACAGCACCGCAGCCCTGCCCTTGTCGAAGAGGCGCTCGACGGCGGCCGCGGCCTTCCGGGGGCGGCGCGCGTGCCGGTGCTCGGTGAGGTCCTCCACGAGGCGCACCTTGACCTTCCCGGTCGACGCCCTCACGTAGGGGAGCACCGTGTCCACGCAGCGGCGCCACGGGCTCGTGACCACCCGTTCCGGGGTCCACGCGTGCAGGAGCCGCCCCACGGCCTGGGCCTGCCGCACGCCCGTCGCGGCGAGGGTCCTGTCGCCCTCGGCCTTGGTCCAGGAGCTGCGGGGCTTCGCCTTGGCATGCCGCAGGAGGATGAGGGGACGTGTCGCGAGTGCGCCGCTGCGCTCCGCAGCGAGGAGCGCGTCCAGGGGCTCGGCGTCGTCCGCGTTGCTCAGGAGCCGCGCCGCATCCGCGGGCTCGCACCACCGCACGGCGTCCACCTCGACGCCGTCCGGCCGGAGGGGAGCGCCGTTGACCACCTGCATGGCCCAGTAGTTCACGGACTTGAGCCCCGCGGCGACGGGATAGTGGACGGTGGGCAGCGGGATGCCGAGCCGCGCGTCGAGCCCGATCTCCTCGCGGATCTCGCGGCGCGCGCACTCCTGGAGCGTCTCGCCGTCGTCGAGCTTGCCCTTGGGCCACGACCAGTCGTCATACCGCGGCCGGTGGATCAGCAGCACCTCGAGCTGGGCGCCGCTGCGACGCCACGGAACCGCCCCCGCCGCGCGCACGGCGACGTCCCCGCGGACGCCGTCCACGAGGCCGTCGATGGGATGCCCTGCCATCAGCGGCGGCTCGCTGCGCGCTGCCGTGCCCGCGAGGCGAGCAGCCACGACTGGATGTCCTGGAGCGGCTGGCCCGACTCATCGCGGTGGTGCCTGGTCCACTGCCCGGCCTCGTCGAGGTGCCACGAGGCGGTCCCGGCATCGAGGTACCGGTCGAGGAGGCCGATGAGCTCCGCGATGTCGTCCCGGTTCCGCAGCTGCACGAGGGCCTCGACGCGGCGGTCGAGGTTGCGGTGCATCATGTCTGCCGAGCCGATGTACACGACCGGGTTGCCCCCGTTGGCGAACGCGAACACGCGAGAGTGCTCGAGGAACCGGCCCAGGACCGAGCGCACGGTGATGTTGTCGCTCAGCCCCGGCACGCCCGGGCGCAGAGCGCAGATCCCGCGGACCACGACGTCCACGCGGACGCCCGCCTGGGAGGCCCGGTAGAGCGCGTCGATCACGGCCTCGTCCACCATCGAGTTGACCTTGATCACGACGCGTGCGCGCAGGCCGGCGCGGGCGTTGCGGATCTCGGTCTCGATCCGGTCGATCAGCCCCGAGCGGACCGAGCGGGGCGCGACGAGCAGGCGCTTGAACGTGGACTTGGGCGCGTAGCCCGAGAGCTGGTTGAACAGCTTCGAGAGGTCCTCGCCCACCTGCTCGTCACACGTGAGCAGGCCGAGGTCCTCGTAGTAGCGCGCCGTGCGGGGATGGTAGTTGCCGGTGCCGATGTGGCAGTAGCGGCGCAGGCCGTCGTTCTCCTGGCGCACCACGAGGGAGAGCTTGCAGTGCGTCTTGAGGCCGACGATCCCGTACACCACGTGCACGCCCGCCTGCTCGAGCTTGCGGGCCCACGAGATGTTGGCCTGCTCGTCGAAGCGCGCCTTGATCTCCACGAGGGCCAGGACCTGCTTGCCCGCCTCGGCCGCGTCGATGAGCGCGTCCACGATCGGGGAGTCGCCCGAGGTGCGGTACAGGGTCTGCTTGATCGCCTGTACCTTCGGGTCCGCAGCGGCCTGTTCGAGGAAGGCCTGGACGGAGGTGGAGAACGAGTCGTACGGGTGCTGCAGGAGGATGTCCCGCCGGCGCATCGCGGCGAACACGTTCGCGGCCTTGGACGTCTCGGACTCGTTGAGGAACCGGGACGTGTGGGCCACGTGCTTGGGGTAGTGGAGGTCGGCGCGGTCTATCCCGGCGATCACGCTCAGGCCGCGCAGGTCGAGCGGAGTCGGGAGCTGGTACACCTCGCTCTCCTCGACCCCGAGCTCGCGCACGAGAAGGGCCAGGATGTTCGGGTTGATGTCGTCCGTGACCTCGAGGCGCACAGGCGGGCCGAACCGACGGCGCAGGAGCTCCTTCTCGAGGGCCTGCAGGAGGTTCTCGGCGTCGTCCTCCTCGACCTCGAGGTCCTCGTTGCGCGTGACCCGGAACGTGTGGTGCTCGAGCACCTCCATGCCGGGGAAGAGCTGGTCGAGGTGGACGGCGATGAGCTCCTCGAGCGCGATGAAACGGGCCGTGCGCCCGACCACCGTGCCCGCGCGGGGACCGTCGATCGAGATGAGGCGGGGGAGCTGGTCCGGGACCTTGAGGCGCGCGAACAGCTCCTTGTCGCTCACGGGGTTGCGCACCACCACTGCGAGGTTGAGGGAGAGCCCGGAGATGTAGGGGAACGGGTGCGCGGGGTCCACGGCAAGCGGGGTCAGGATCGGGAACACCTGCTCGGCGAACATCTGGCTCAGCCGCGCGCGGGCGTCGTCGTCGAGCCCGTCCCAGTGCACGAGGTGGATGTTCTCCTGCTCGAGCGCCGGCCGGATCTGCTTCGCGAAGACCTGGGCGTGGCGTTCCTGGAGCCGGTGCGCGGCCTCCGAGATCTGGTCCAGCACCTCGATCGGGCTGAGGCCGGCGGGTGAGGGGACGGCGAGGCCCGTGGCGATGCGCCGCTTGAGCCCGGCGACGCGGACCATGAAGAACTCGTCGAGGTTGGAGGCGAAGATCGAGAGGAAGCTGACCCGCTCGAGGAGGTACAGCGAGGGGTCCTCGGCGAGCTCCAGGACGCGGGCGTTGAAGGCGAGCCAGCTCAGCTCCCGGTCGAGGAACCGGTCCGGCCGCACCATGTCGCCCTCGGGCTCGAGCCGGGGCGCGAAGTCCGGGATGTCGATGCGGTCCTGCGTCGCCCGGGACGCAGGCACCTCGGTGGATCCGAAGACCGGCAGGGTGCGCGCCGCCCTCCGTCCGTCCGACGCCGTTGCTGCCGCACCGTCCGTGGAGAGGCCCGCCGGCGGCGCGGACTGCCCGGGCGCTGTCTGCACTGGCGCGGACTGCACTGGCGCTGTCTGGCCGGACGCTGTCAGGGCGCCCGCGCTGCTCGGAGTGGTCTCTGCACTGCTCTGGGGACCTGCACTGCTCTGGGCTGCGGCACTGCTCTGATGGGGGACGGCTTCAGTCATGGTTCCTCCGCAGGAGCTCGTGGTACTGCCTCAACCCTACTCGTGCGGATGCGGCTGCGCGCCCCCCAGACTGCCCCCGTTCCGCCCCTGCCCCCGCGTCTGGCCTAGTCGGCGGCGGGCGCCGGGGCGTAGAGGATGTCCTGGTCCCACAGCGTGAATCCGAGCCTCCGGTACAGCGCGACCGCGGCGCGGTTGTCCGCATCGGTATAGAGCATGACCGTGCCGAGCCCCCTGCCGTGGAGGTAGTCGATCCCGTGCAGGGTGAGCGCCCGCCCGAGCCCGCGCCCCTGGGCCTCGGGAACGACGCCGACGGCGTACACCTCGCCGATCGCGCGGTGCTCGCCGTGGGCGGGGTGCACCTTGGTCCAGTGGAAGCCCAGGATCCGGTCGTCGTCGTCCACGGCGAGGAAGAAGCCTGCGGGGTCGAACCAGTCCTCGGCCATGCGCGCCTCGAGGTCGCTGCGGCGCAGGGCGCCCTGCTCCGGGTGCTGCGCGAACGCCGCGCTGTTGGCCGCGAGCCAGGCGTCCTCGTCGTGGCCGGGCCGGAACTCGCGCAGCCGCACTCCCGCGGGCAGGGGCCCGGCCTCCTCATGGGGATGGCGGATGAGGACCATCTTCCACAGATGTCGCTCGGGCACGAAACCGTAGGCCGCGGCAAGCTCGGCAGCCGCCTCGTGGTTGCCATGGGACCACGCCTTGAGGCCCGCGAAGCCGGTCCCGCCCCGGAGGTCCCGGAGCGCCTCCACGATCCGCGCGCCGACCCCCTGGTTCCGGTAGTTGGGGTGGACGGCGAGCTCCGCGACCCCAGTGCCGTCCGGCGCGAACGCGATCGCCGCGAAGCCCGCGAGGTCCTCGGGGGCGGGGGAGCCGGAGGTGTCGTCGAGGGCGTGGACGGCCACCGTGAGCAGTTCCTCGGAGCGCGTCTGGGACGACCGCATGAGGAGGGTCGTCTGCTCCGAGACGGAGGGGTTGCCGTCTGCCTCCTCGGCCGCGTCGAGCAGGGCACGGGCCTCCGACCAGAGTGCTTGGGGAAGCCGGCCTTCGACGACGGTGGCGGGCCAGTCCTGCGGATATGCGCTCGTCATGCACGCAAGGCTAGCGAACCGCCGGCGCGCCGGGGGGTGTCCGCGCGGGTTTGACGGCCCGGATCCCCTCGGGTAGCGTTCTGGTCCTGTCAGCGGCCCGCCGCTGCCGGGGGGATCCACCAGTGGGGTGGCCTCGATACGTTCGACCCGTATGTCCTCCACGGACAGTGCCTCCGTGCACCGCGTCCCCGAAGCACAGCGCCAGCGCGTGCTTCAGAGGCGCACTTCTGGGGCTCAACGCTCCGGTCCAGATGAGGGCCCCGCGCACCGCGCGGGGCCCTCATCCCTTTCCAGCCTCGCTCTCGGTTATGCCCGCCGTGGACAACCTGTACATACAGGCTTTCTGCCGCCGGATCCTGCGGCCTGAGTGTTCGCCCAATGTTCACCCGCAGAACCGCCTGATCCGCGCAGGACGGGGATCCGCCACTTGTACGCTCAGGTTATGAGTTCTGAGCCCGGCGGACAGCTGCCCCTGCACCGCCAGCTCGAGGACGAGATCCGCGCCCGGATCGCCTCCGGCCGCTGGCGGCCGGGCACGAGCCTCCCGAGCGAGGCTTCGCTGAGCGCCGAGTTCGGGGTCTCGCGTGGCACGGTGCGCCAGGCCCTGATGGGCCTGCGCGACGATGGCCTCCTGTTCGGCGGCCGCGGGCGGAGGCCCGTCGTCCGGTCGGGCGCGAAGTCCCAGTCCTTCTCGACGTTCCTCTCCTTCACCGGATGGGCCCGCAGCCTGGGCCTGGAGCCCGGCCAGCGGACGCTCGAGGTGGCCCGGCGCGAGGCGAATGCCGAGGCGTGCTGCGCGCTCGAACTGCCGGACGGCGCCCTCGTGGTGGACGTCCTGAGGCTGCGGCTGCTCGACGGTGAACCCGCGATGCTCGAGCGCAGCTCGTTCGTGCCGGACGTGGGCCGGCTCCTCTTCGACTTCGACGCGGAGTCGGACTCCGTCTTCGAGTTCCTCCACGGGCGGGGGGTCTCCCTCGACCGGGCCCACCACACCATCGACGCGATCGCGGCCTCGACGGCGGACGCGCAGATCCTCGGCGTCGCCGGCGGCTCGCCCCTCCTGCGCGAGCGACGCACGACTTTCGACTCGGGGGGGCGCGCGGTCGAGTACTCGGACGACCGCTACCTGCCCGCGCTGACCAACTTCAGCATCGAGAACCGTGTGGGCCGCTCGGCCGCCCTCGTTCGCCAGCGGAACGAGGCCTGCTGACGGCAGCGAGGCTGCTGCCCGCACAGGTCAAGGCCGTGGCCCCGCGCCCGGTGTGCACGATGCCGATGAGCCCATCGCGGGCCCGGATCACGCGTCGCTGAGCTCGTCCTCGCTGAGCCGGGTGAGGGTGAGGCGGTAGCCCACGTTGCGCACGGTGCCGATGAGCCCCTCGTGGTCCGCGCCGAGCTTGGCGCGCAGGCGTCGGACGTGCACGTCCACAGTGCGGGTGCCCCCGTAGTAGTCGTAGCCCCACACCTCCGTGAGGAGCTGCTGCCGCGTGAAGACGCGGCCCGGGTGCTGGGCGAGGTACTTGAGGAGCTCGAACTCCTTGAACGTGAGGTTGAGTGCCTCGCCGTTGACCTTGGCCGTGTAGGAGGCCTCGTCGATCACCACGCCGGCAGCCCGGATCTCGGTCTCGGGCTCCTCCGCGACCGTGGCGCGGGAGGTCGCGAGGCGGATGCGCGCCTCCACTTCGGCGGGTCCCGCCGAGTCCAGGACCACATCGTCCACGCTCCACGCAGAGGACACGGCCGCCATGCCGCCCTCGGTCAGGATGAGCAGGAGTGGGGTGCTGAGCCCTGTGGCACGCAGGAGCTGGGAGAGCGATCGGGAGCCCACAAGGTCCTTGCGGGCGTCCAGGAACACGACATCGCTCGGCTCGGCGTCGAGCAGGGCGGTCGGCTCGGCCGGCAGGATGTGGACGCGGTGGTTGAGGAGCTCGAGTGCAGGGAGGATGTCCACTGACGAGCCCGGGGCATTCGTCAGCAGCAGGATATGCGACACGGTTCCTCCCGAGGATCTGGCTGCACGGCGTCGGGCAGGGGTACCTTTGGCGTCGATTATAGGCAGGGGCCTCTCCGCCGGGGGGATGCGTGTCACACAGCGGACACCGCGTGCCGGTCGCCCGTGGCAGGATGGCCCTGTGATGGCACGGCGCGGCGGAAGGGCACTGATCATGGGCGGCGGTGCCGCATGAGGCCCGGAGCGGGCTCCGCAGCGGGAGCCGCGGTCGCGGTCGCAGGCACCGCGGCGGCCGTCGCAACGAGTGCGGCGGGGAGCGCCATGCAGGCGTTCACGGTGGCAGCGGTCGCCGTCGTCGTGGGCTTCGGCTGGCCGCACTTCCTCGGGATCCCGGCACGCAAGACCAACGGGGCCATCATCGCCGCAGTAGGAGCCGCCTCCGCGGCCGGCGCGGCGGTTGCGCCCGGCCCCGGCTACCTCGTGTGGACAGGGCCGGCGATGGCGGCGGGCTTCATCGCGGTCACGGTGGTCCAGCTCGTGCGGGGGACGGGACAGAGCCATCGTCTCGAATCGGCGTTCGGCGCGAGCGCGGGCGTGCTCCTGTGCGGCCTCGGCGCCGGCTGGATCGCGACGGCGAGGCTCACCGGCGCGGGATCCATGCTGCTCGTGGCGGGCATCAGCACCGTGGTGGCGCTGCTCGTGGGCATGATCCGGTGGCCTGACACGATCGTGGCGCCGCTCGCGATCGCGTTCGCGGGGCTCGCGGCGCCGCTCACGGCGCTCGTGCTCCATGACGTTGCGGTGGTCCCTGCGGCGACGGCCGGCGTCGTGATCGGCGCTGTGCTCGCGGCCTTCCGACGGCTCAACAGCATGCGCGGGGGGGTGCTCCCGCCCTTCGGGTTCGTGGCGCTCGGCCTCGCGCCGGCCTTCGCTGTCGGAGCGCTCGCGTACTTCGTGGACCGCATGCTCGTCCCCTGAGTGCCCACCTCCTGACCGCCGGTCTCCTGGCTGCCGATCCCCTCACGGGGTGTGACGCAGTCGGCAGGCTGGGCCTCCTGCGAGGCGCTAGGATGGCGCCATGAGCGTTGTTGCCTTCGAGATCTTCTTCCTCGTCCTCCTCGCGATCGCCAGCGTGGCGATGGCATGGTTCGCCGGCCTCGTGGTCTGGAAGCTGTTCAAGGGCCAGCGCTGAGCCGTGCCGATCGAGATCCCTTCCGGTCTGACCCCCGAACTCGTCCCACTGTCGTGGCTCATCGGGGAGTGGGAAGGCTCTGGGCGGCTCGGCGCCGGTGAGGCCGACGACGAGCATTTCGTCCAGCGCGTGGTGTTCGCGCACAACGGCTTCCCCTACCTGACATACACGGCGGAGAGCTGGCTCGCAGACGAGCACGGCAACCGCCTCCGGCCCCTCTCCTCGGAGATGGGCTTCTGGCAGATCGACCGCCCGCTGCACGACGCGGACGGTGGACCGGGGCTCGTCCCCGCGGACATCGTCCCGGCGTACAAGTCCGCTGAAGAGGTCGAGGCGCTGCGCAACGGCCAGGACGGCTTCGACATCGCCGTGACGATCCTCCAGCCCGGAGGGATCGCCGAGCTCTACTACGGCCAGATCAAGGGGCCGCAGATCCAGCTCGCGACCGACGCCGTGCTGCGCGGTGCCCATTCCCGCGACTACAAGAGCGCCACCCGCATCCTCGGGCTCGTCAATGGCTCGCTCTTCTGGCGCTGGGACGTCGCAGTCGGCGACGCGCCGCTGGCCCCCCACGCCTCGGCCATCCTCAGCCGGGTCTGACGCCCCTGCGGCAGACCACCCGCCTGCCGAGGGCGGGGACGCCGACTGAGCCCTTCCGGGCCTGGAGACGAGGGCTGCGGGACGTGAGGACCGCGGAACTGGAGAGCACAGCTGCGGGGCGAGGGAGTGAATCCGGCGCCCGCGGCGTTGGAGGAGACATGACCTATTCGTCCGAACTCCTGGACCGCCCCGGCGCCGTCGCAGGCGGCGGCCCCGATTCCGGCGTCGCGGCCCACTACGGCGACCCCCTGCGCGAGCAGCGCGAGCTCGCTGCGGGACGTGCCGCCGTCGACCTCTCCCAGCGCGGGATCGTCACCGTGGCCGGTCCGGACCGGCTCTCCTGGCTCACCACCCTGTCCTCGCAACAGGTCGCGGGCCTCGGCCCGGGCGAGTCGAGCGAGCTCCTCCTCCTGAGCGTCCAGGGGCGCATCGAGTTCGACGCGCGGATCGTCGACGACGGCGAGCGGGCCTGGCTCCTCGTCGAGGCCGCCGAGGCCGCGCCGCTCGCCGCCTGGCTCACCTCCATGAAGTTCATGCTCCGCGTCGAGGTGGAGGACGTCTCCGGAACCTACGGGGTGCTCGCTGCGACCCGCCGGCTCGAGGTCCTCGCCCCGTTCGGCCCGGCCGGCTCCGCCCTCGTGTGGGAGGACCCGTGGCCGCACGTCGCCCCCGGCGGCTATTCGTACGCGGCGGTCGACGACGCCCATCACCCGGGTGCGGACCGTCCCTGGTGCGAGCACGTCGTGGAGAAGCCCCGCCTCGCCGAGGCTGCCGGCGCCCTCGCCGCGGATGGGATCGGCCTGGCCGGGACCATGGCGGCCGAGGCGCTGCGGATCGCTGCGTGGAGGCCTCGCTGGGGCGCCGAGACGGACGAGAAGACCATTCCCCACGAGCTCGACCTGCTCCGGACCGCCGTCCACCTCTCCAAGGGCTGCTACAAGGGCCAGGAGACAGTGGCGCGCGTGCACAACCTCGGGCATCCGCCGCGGCGCCTCACCCTCCTGCAGCTCGACGGCTCGGCCCACACCCTGCCGGCGGCCGGCAGCGAGGTCTTCCCGCGGGGAGAAGACGGGACGCCCGACGCCGGTGCGCGGCCGGTCGGCAGGGTCACCTCCGCGGCGCTGCACTGGGAGATGGGGCCGATCGCGCTCGCCGTCCTCAAGCGCAGCACTGATCCTGCGGCCACCCTCGTGGTCCGCGGCGCCGACGACGGCGAGCTCTACTCGGCCGGCCAGGAGCCCATCGTCGCCCCGGACGCAGGCTCCGTGGTCAGCCGCCCCACCGGATTCCTCAGGAGGAACGCATGAGCAGCCACGACGAACCGGGAGAGGACGTCCTCGAGCTGGCCGCGAAGCTCTTCGATGCCGCCCGGGCCGGGGATGCCGCCGTGCTCGGCGCCTACCTCGGGGCCGGAGCGCCGGCGACCCTCGCGAACCAGGCCGGGGACACGCTCGTCATGCTCGCCGCCTACCACGGGCATGCCGGCACCGTGCGGGTGCTCGGGGAGCACGGCGCGGACGTCGAGGCGGCGAACGACCGCGGCCAGACCCCTCTCGCCGGTGCCGTCTTCAAGGGCTACACCGACGTGGTCGAGGTGCTCCTCGCCCTGGGGGCCGACCCGGATGCCGGAACGCCGACGGCCCGGCAGGCGGCGCACATGTTCGCGCGCTCGGAGATCCTGGACCTCTTCGGCACCGCCGGCTGAGCCCGGGGGTGGGGCCGGGCAGCCGGCTGAGCCGGCCGGCGCGGCTTTCGGCTGGACCGGGCGCGGCGCCCCTGTGCCGATGGGGAGGACTCCCCTCGGACTGGGCCCACCATGCGACCCTGCGGTAGCCTCGTGGTGCCGATGAGCCTCTCGGGGAGGCCCGGACAGCGCAGAGATCAGAGAGGGCGGGCACTGCCGTGCGCCCGCTCCTGCGCGCCGAGGAGAAGTGGGGAGAACTGACGTGCGATCCGGGGGGAACAGGCGCCAGACGGGGCGAGACCACCAGCAGGGGCCGGGCCGCGAGGCGTGGGCACGATGGGCAGGCGCTGCGGCAAGGGCGGTGACAGCCAGGGCCCTGGCCGGGACCGCCCTCGTGCTCGCGGCGGCAGTCCTCATCGCGGCGGCGGTCGTCTACCCGGGATTCAGGTCCGTCTCCGCCGAGCTCAACGACGGCGGCGTGTGGGTCACGAACAGCTCCCTGAACATGGTGGGGCACCTCAACTTCTCCTCCAAGGTCCTCGACGGCGGAGTGGCCGCCCGATCGGCGGACTTCGACGTGGTCCAGGAGGGCCGCTCGGTCGCCGTGCAGGACCGGGGCGTGGGCACGCTCAGCCCGGTCGATGCCGCCGAGGTCCGCCTCACCGCTGACCTCTCGTTCGGCGGCACCGGCACCACCGCCTTCGGCACCACCACGGCAGCCCTCGCGGACCCCGGGCGGGGCCGCCTGTGGGCGCTCGGCCTCTCCGGCCTGAGCGGATTCAACCCTGAGACCACCGAGCCGACCGTGCAGGACGTGCCCGGCATCGTCGCGACCGTCACGAGCGCCAACGAGGTGGTGGGGATCTCCGCCGCCCGCAGCGAGATCGTGCGGGTCCCCGAATCCGGGCAGCCGGAATTCGCCACGGTCGAGGGACTGCCGACCACCGCGAAGCCGCAGCTCACCACGGTGGGGAGCGACGCCGTCGTGCTCGACCCCGCTGCCGGCACCCTCTACCTGCCCGGCGGAGCGCGCGTGACGCGCGAGGACCTGCGCGGCGCCCGGCTGCAGGAGAGCGGACCGGAGGCCGGCGCAGTGGCCGTCGGGACGGCCGAGGGCCTTCTCCTCCAGCCGCTCGGCGGCGGGGAGCCCCGCGTCCTCGAGGCGGCGGGCGGGCGCAGCGGCGTGCCAGCTGCCCCCGTCCAGCAGGGCGGCTGCGTCCACGGCGCGTGGGCCGGGACGTCGGTCTACCTGCGGGTATGCGGCGACGCCGGGCCCGAGGCCAAGGAGATCCCCTCCGCACGGGCGGACTCCGAGCTCGTGTTCCGCACGAACCGCGACCTCGTGGTGCTCAACGACGTCCGCGGCGGCAACGTGTGGCTCGTGACCGACCAGATGCAGCTCGTGGACAACTGGCAGGAGATCGTCCCCCAGAAGCAGACCAAGACGGGGGACCAGGAGGACTCGGCCGAGATCATGCTCCAGAAGGAGCTGCCGGACCGGTCCGAGGAGAACGAACCGCCCACGGCCGCCGCGGACGACTTCGGCGTGCGGCCCGGCCGGACCGTGATCCTGCCCGTCCTGCTCAACGACACGGACCCGGACGGCGACGTCCTCACCGTGCGGGCGCTCGGCGACCCCCGGGTGGGCCAGGTCCAGCCCATCTTCAACGGCGCGGCCCTCCAAGTGGTGGTCGCGGCCGGTGCCTCGGGGGCGGAGTCCTTCGAGTACGAGGTCTCCGACGGCCGCGGTGGGACGGCAACCGCACGCGTGAACCTCTCGGTCAAGGAGAGCACCGCGAACTCGGCGCCCCGGCAGGTGCGCGTCAACACGATCGCGGCCGAGCAGGGCACGACCGTCTCGCAGAACATCCTCGGCGACTTCGTCGACCCCGACGGGGACGAGCTGTTCCTCGCCGGGGCCGCCACGGCGGGCGACGGCGACTCCGCCCGCTTCCAGGCCGACGGCACCGTGATCTTCCAGGACGGCGGCAAGTCCGTGGGCAAGAAGGAGCTCACCGTCCGGGTCTCGGACGGGCGCGAGACGACCGAGGCGACGATCGCCGTCGACGTCCGGCCCCGCGGCACGCTGCCGCCGCAGACCACACCCGACCACGTGCGCACAGGCGTGGGCGAGCCGATCGTGGTCTCACCGCTCGTGAACGACGTCGACCCCTCGGGCACGGGCCTGCGGCTGCTCAAGGTGGAACCCGTGGCGGGGCTCGACGTCGTCATGAACTCCGAGGACGGCACGTTCTCGGCGAAGGCAGCGGAACCCAAGGTCTATTACGCCGTGTACCTCGCGTCCAACGGCTCGGCGACCTCGCAGGGGCTCGTGCGGATCGACGTCGAGCCCAGCACGGAGGACACGGGTGCGCCCATCGCGGTGCGGGACGTGGGTCTCCTGCCCGCTGGCGGCAACGTGCTCGTGGACCCCCTGGCCAATGACACGGACCCCGCTGGCGGCGTGCTCGTGGTGCAGTCCGTCTCCCTGCCCTCCGGCGCGCCCGTGAGCGTGTCCATCATCAACCACGCGGTGCTGCGCATCACGGACACGCAGGGCCTCACCGAGCCCCTCTCGATCGGCTACGTGGTCTCCAACGGGGACCGGACGGCCAGCTCCACTGTGACCGTCACCCCCGTGCCGGCACCCGAGAAGCTCGAACCGCCCGTGGCCAAGAACGACCAGGTGGTGGTGCGCGCGGGGGACACCGTGACGATCCCCGTCCTCGCCAACGACACGCACCCGAACGGCGCACCGATCAGCCTCGACCCGGACCTGGTCGAGGTCCCGGACCCGGCCGCCGGCCACCTCTTCGTGGACCAGGACCGGCTGCGGTTCTCCGCCGGGCCCACGGCCGGGACCGTCTACGGCATCTACGAGGTGGCCGACCCGTCCGGGCAGAAGGACTCCGCCAAGGTCACCATCACGGTCCGCGCCGCGGACCCCGAGCAGAACGCCATGCCGGTGCCCAAGAACCTCACGGCGCGGGTGCTCGCCGGGCACACGGCCAAGGTCGCCGTGCCGTTGGACGGGGTGGACCCCGACGGCGATTCCGTGACGGTCACGGGCATCGAGAAGGCCCCCGAGCGCGGCACTGCGATCGTCAGGGACGGCTACCTCGAGTACAGCGCGGCGAACAACGCAAGCGGCAAGGACACCTTCACCTACGTGGTCGAGGACCGGTTCGGCGGGCGGGGCGTCGCGACGGTCCTGGTCGGCATCGCAGCGGTGCCCAACTCGAACCAGAAGCCCCTCCCGGGCGACGACAAGGTGACGGTGCGCCCCGGAAGGCCCGTCTCAGTCGACGTCCTCGCCAATGACACGGACCCGGACGGGGACACGGTGCGGCTCGTGGACGGCTTCGAGGTGCCCGAGGGTGCCGAGGCGCGGGTGGACGCCGGGCGCGTCGTCGTCACGCCCCCGGGCGCCGCGGGCACCGTGACCGTGCGGTACACGGTCGACGACGGCCGGGGCGCCCGCGCGGTCGGCAGCATCGTCGTCGAGGTCACTCCGGACGCCGAGCTCAAGGCGCCGATCGCACGCGACGACCGCGTCAACGCGATGGACGTCGCGGGCCGGACGACCTTCGCGGTCGACGTCCTGGCCAACGACGAGGATCCGGACGGCGTGGCCGGCAGCCTCTCCGTCACCGTCCCGCCCAGCGCGGTGGGCGCGGGGACGACCGTGAGCGGACAGACCGTCAATGTCGCGCTCGCGCAGGAGGCGCAGGTCATCCCCTACACGGTCCGGGACGCGGACGGGCTCTCGGCCACCGCGATCCTGTGGGTGCCCGGCCTCAAGGACCAGCGCCCCGTGCTCAAGACCCTCGCCCCCGTCAAGGCCACGGCGGGGGAGCCGCTCGAGCTGCGGCTCTCCGACCACGTGGCCGTCCGGCCCGGGCGGGCCCCGCGGATCACCACCGAGGGCTCGGTCTCCGCGATCGCCTCGGACGGCTCGCCGCTCGTCAAGGACGCCAAGACCCTCGTCTACACGGCGCTGCGGGAGTACGGGGGACTGGCCTCGGTCACGTTCGAGGTCACTGACGGCGCGGGCCCGGACGACCCCGAGGGCCTCAAGAGCATCCTGACCGTGCCGATCGACGTCCAGCCGACCGCGGACAAGCCCAACAGCGCCCCCACGTTCGCCACGAGCGTGCTCGAGGTGGCCCAGCGCGAGGGCGAGGCGCGACTCGACCTGCGCGCCGCGACCCGTGACCCGGACCCTGGGGACATAGACCGGATGTCCTACCGGCTCACGTCTCCGGCCCCCGCGGGGATCGAGGTCCGCCTCGAAGGCTCGGTGCTCACCGCCAGCGCCGGGAGCGCGGCGAAGGGGACTGCCGGGCAGGTCTCTGTCGAGGTCGACGACGGCAGGGAGAAGGTGACCGGAGCGGTGACGCTGCGCGTCGTCGGCTCGACCAGGCCGCTCGCCGTCGCCAATCCGGACTCGGTGCCCGAGGCGGCCGCCGGGGAGCCCGTGGAGATCGACGTGCTCGCGAACGACGCCAACCCGTTCCCCGACGCGCCGCTGGCAGTCCTGCGCGCGTCCATCAACGGCTCCGGCACGGCACGGGTCGAGGGCGACCGCGTGGTGGTCACGCCGGCCGCAGGCTTCCACGGCCAGCTGACCGGGTCCTACCGTGTCCAGGACGCGACCGGGGACGGCGACCGCGAGGTCGAGGGGACGTTCACGGTCACGGTCCAGGACGCGCCGGACGCCCCGAGCGCCCCGGTCGTGGACTCGATGGCGAGCCGCCAGGTGGTCCTCCACTGGACGCCGCCGGCCAACAACGGCTCCGAGATCACGGGGTACAAGGTCCTCTTCAATGGGGGAAGCCAGGCCTGCCCGACCAACACGTGCACCGTCACCGGGCTCGCCAACGGCACCGAGTACACCTTCACGGTGGTCGCGGCCAACAGGGTCGGCGAGTCCGCTCCGAGCCCCGCCTCCGCCCCCGTGACCCCCGACGCGCGGCCCGAGCAGCCCGCACCGCCGGTGCTCACGCGCGGCGACGGGAAGATCACGCTCGCGTGGACGGCGCCGGCCAACGAGGGCACCCCGATCAAGGGCTACACCCTCGAGCTCTCGTCGGCGCAGGGCCTCGAGACGCGGACGGTCGGAAATGTCACCAAGCTCGTCTGGGAGGGCCTCACGAACGGGGTCGAGTACCGGGCGAGGATCCAGGCTGCGAACGGAGCCAAGGACCCGTCGGAGTGGTCTGAGCTCTCCGCGGCCGCCAAGCCCGCGGGCGCGCCGCTCGCCCCGGCGGCGCCCTCGGCGACGCGCACGACCTCCGCAGTCAACGGCGGCGTCGTGGACGTCACGTGGGCCTCGGAGCCGCTCAAGAACAACGGAGAGCCGGTGACCTCGTACGACGTGCACGTGTACCGCAACGGCACCCTCGCCAAGACCGTGACCGGCGTGACAGGGACATCCCAGCAGGTCACCGGCCTGGACAGCTCCTCGAGCTACACGTTCTCGCTGGTCTCCCACAACGTCGTCGGGCCCTCGCCCGAGGGCACGCAGAGCAATGCCGTGACCCCGTACGGACGTCCCGGTGCGCCGACGAACCTCACCGCGGCCCCGACGAACACGAGGAACGCGGGCGAGCAGGTCCAGCTCTCCTTCGGCCAGGCCGCGGACAACGGCAGTGCCGTCACGGTCTACCAGTACGCGCTCAACGGCGGGACATGGGAGAACCTCGCCGCGGACCGGATTGTCCGGGGGCTCGCCAACGGAACCGCGTACAGCTTCGCCGTGCGCGCCGTGAACTCGGCCGGGCCGGGCCCGGCGAGCAACGCCGACTCGGCGAGGCCGTACGGGCAGCCCAAGCCCCCGGTCGTGTCCGCGTCCTCGGATGGCATCCGCGTGAACATGGCCTGGAACACGGGAGGGTATGACAACGGGCGCAACACGGTCGTCACGGTCACGATCGACGGCAGCAGGACGCAGAACGACGGCGCCCAGACCGTGGGCGACGGCCCCGACCAGGCGCACTCCATCCGGGTGACGGCCTGCGTCGAGATCGAGCCGACCAACTGCACGAGCACCTCCGACTCGGCGCGCACCGCGTCCGCGTCGGTGAACCTCCAGAAGGGCCCCAAGGTCCCGGCGAAGGCGGGAGACAGCTGCTACACGAACGAGTGCTTCTACTTCGACGTGACGGCCCGGAACTTCCACCCGAACCGCACCGTCACGGTCAAGTGCTGGAACAACGGGCAAGGGGCCCACGTGTTCGCCCAGTTCACGCGGCAGACCGACGGCAACGGCTACTTCCGCAACACCGACAACTGCTTCCTCGGCAAGAGCTCCCTCTCGGGGAACCTCTGGACCGAGCAGTGGGTGACGGCCAGCGACGGCTCGGTGACTGTGGAGTCGAACCGTGTCTCATGGTGACGGTGCTCGTGGTCGCGGTGCTCGTGGTGACCACGGGCATGGGCGGATGACGGGCGTGACTGCAGGCGGTCAGGCGCTGCCAGCCCAGCCGGAGGCGATGGAGCGGCCGTGGCCCGCGCTGTGGTCGCTCGTGATCGGGTTCTTCATGATCCTGATCGACACGACCATCGTCTCGGTCGCGAACCCCGCGATCATGCGCGGCCTCGCCGCGGACATGAACGCCGTCATCTGGGCCACGAGCTCCTACCTCCTGGCCTACGCCGTGCCCCTGCTCATCACGGGACGGCTCGGCGACCGGTACGGTCCCAAGAACCTGTACCTCGCCGGGCTCGTGGTGTTCACCCTCGCCTCGGCGTGGTGCGGATTCTCGACGACGATCGGCTCCCTCATCGCCGCCCGCGCCGTGCAGGGGCTCGGGGCAGCGCTCATGACGCCGCAGACCATGGCCGTCATCACCCGGATCTTCCCGCCGGACCGCCGCGGCGCGGCGATGGGCCTGTGGGGCGCCACCGCGGGCGTGGCGATGCTCGTGGGCCCCATCCTGGGCGGGCTGCTCGTCGACGGCCTCGGCTGGGAGTGGATCTTCTTCGTGAACGTGCCGATCGGGATCCTGGGCTTCCTCGCCGCGCTCCGGTACGTCCCCCGCCTCTCGACGCACGCGCACCGGTTCGACGTGCTCGGCGTGGTGCTCAGCGCCGTCGGCATGTTCCTGCTCGTCTTCGGGATCCAGGAGGGGAACACCTATAACTGGGGCCCCATTGCGGGCCCGGTCACGGTATGGGGGCTCATCATCGCGGGCATCGCGGTGATGGCCGCGTTCGTGGTGTGGCAGGCGCTCAACCGGGCTGAGCCGCTGCTCCCGCTGGGCCTGTTCCGCGACCGGAACTTCTCGCTGGCCACCCTCGGGATCTCCACGGTGGGCTTCGCCGTCACCTCGTTCGGGCTGCCCACCATCTTCTACTACCAGCTCGTGCGGGGCATGACGCCCACGCAGTCGGCCCTCATGATGATCCCCATGGCCGTGCTCTCCCTCGTGCTCGCACCGCTCGCGGGGAAGGTCGTGGACCGCGGGCACGCGAAGCCCATGAACGTCGCCGGCATGCTCCTGTTCGCCCTCTCGCTCGCGCTCTACGCCGTGCTCCTCACCCCGGAGACGCCCATCTGGCTGCTCTTGGTCCCCGGCGCGGTGCTGGGTCTGGCGAACGCGGGGATCTGGGCGCCGCTCGCAACCCTCGCGACGCGGAACCTCGCCCCGCACCAGGCCGGCGCCGGCGCGGGGGTGTACAACACGACCCGGCAGGTGGGCTCGGTCCTCGGCAGCGCGGCGATCGCGGCCCTCATGCAGGCTCGGCTTGCCGCGGAACTGCCTGCGGCCGGCGGAGCGGCGCCCTCGGGCGAGTTCGCCGTGGGGGCGCTGCCAGAGGAACTCCACGCGGGCTTCGCCGCCGCCATGGGCCAGTCCGTCCTCCTGCCCGCAGCGGTAGTCGTGGCGGGGGCGGCGGTCGCGCTCTTCTTCGTGAGGGCGCCCCAGAGCGCCACGGCGCCGCGCGACGCCGGGCCGGTTCCGGGTACGGGCCCGGTCCCGGAGGCAAGCGCGTCGCAGGAGGTCAGCGCGCCCCGGGACGCGGGAGCCTGACTTCCGCGAACCGGCCCGACGGGACGATCCCGAGCGAGTCTGCGAGGGCGAGCGCCGCGGCGTCGTGCGTGTGCGCCTCGACTTGGACGATCAGGCCCTCGGCGAGCGCCTCGTGGGCAGCGATCGAGGCGATCAGCCTGCCCAGCCCTCGGCGCCGGAGCGCCGGAGCGGTGAGCACGCCGAGGTCCGCGAGCAGGCCTTCCCGCTCGGCGTAGGCGGCGCATGCGGCGGCCCGGCCGTCCACCATGAGGGTGAACCGCTGATCCCGCCGAGCGAGGCCAGCTGAGCTGACATCGTCCGGCGGGCACTGCATCTCCAGCTCCACGGCCTCGGGGCCCGCCCTCGAGACCTCGGGCTCGGATTCGGGCTGGTCGAGCGGGAGGTGGTCCGCGAAGCCGAGCACGCCCGTCTCGAGGCCGTGCGCCCCGGGCCCCGCGAGCCGCAGGAGGGCGCCGCCCCCGAGGAGCGAATCGTCGTCGAGCTCCGCCCCGGCCTCGACCATCGCGGTCGGCCCGCACAGGGCGAGCTGGCCGAAGAGCTCGACGGCGACCAGCCGGCCCGCGTCGTCGTCGCACCCCAGGAGGCGCCCGCCGTCGTCCGAGAAGCTCAGGTCCGGCAGGCCGAGCCGGCGGGCCCAGGCAAGGCGGACGATCCCTCGACTGCCCTCATGGAAGGTGCCCTCCGCGTCCCCTGCTGCCATGTGTCCTCGGTCCCGGCTCAGCCGAAGAGGACCGCAGCCTCGTCGTACCGGTGCTGCGGCACCGTCTTGAGCCGCCCGAGGGCCGCCTCGAAGCCGACGTGGACGATCTCGGTGCCGTTGAGCGAGACCATGCGGCCCCAGCGGCCCTCGACCACGGCGTCGATCGCCGCCATGCCGAGGCGGGTGGCGAGGACGCGGTCGAAGGCGGTGGGGACGCCGCCGCGCTGGATGTGCCCGAGGATGGTCGCCCGGGTCTCGATGCCGGTGCGCGCCTCGATTTCCGGGGCCAGCTGCTCGGCGATCCCGCCGAGCCGCGGGCGCCCGAAGGTGTCCAGGCCCCGCTCGGAGTGGGGCTCGTCCATGCCCTCGAGCACGAAGCCCTCGGCGACGACGACGAGCGGCGCGCGCCCGCGGTCGCGGGCCTGCTCCACCCAATGGCAGATCTGCTCGATGCTGGCCTTCTGCTCGGGGATGAGGATGGCGTGCGCGCCCGAGGCCATGCCGGCGTGGAGCGCGATCCAGCCGACGTGTCGGCCCATGACCTCGGCGATCATGCAGCGGTGGTGCGACTCGCCGGTGGTGCGGAGGCGGTCGATCGCCTCGGTCGCGATCTCCACCGCGGTGTCGAAGCCGAAGGTGTAGTCCGTCGCGTCGAGGTCGTTGTCCACGGTCTTCGGGACGCCGACGATCTTGAGCCCGGCGTCCGTGAGGCGCTTCGCGGCCGCGAGCGTGCCCTCGCCGCCGATCGCGATCATCGCGTCGATGCCGAGGCGCTCCATGTGGCCCTTGATGACGTCGGGGCCCCCGCCGTTCTCGAACGGGTTGGTCCGCGAGGTGCCGAGGATGGTTCCGCCCTGCTTGGCGATGCCGCGCACCATGGTGCGGGGGATCTCCACGATGTCCCCCTCCACGACGCCGCGCCAGCCGTCGCGGAACCCGACGAACGACTGGCCGTGGACGGCGATGCCCTTGAGCACCGCGCCGCGGATGACGGCGTTGAGGCCGGGGCAGTCGCCGCCGGAGGTGAGGATGCCGATCTTCATGGAGGCCCTTCTCGCGTGACGGTCGCGTGCGTGCCAGGCGGCCTGACAGTGCCAGGTGGGTGCGCGACCGGTGGATGTGTGACGAGCGCCCCTTTGAGCCCACCGGTATTCTAGCCACGCGCCACCGGGCCGTGATTCACACCACAGTGGGCGCCCGTCATCTGCCATGGGCGAGGCCCCGTCGCGACGGTCGCTGCGGGGCCGAGGACCAGGCGGGAGCCTGGTCAGGCGGTGGGCCCGGGCCCCCTGCCGATGCTGCGCTTTGCGAGGAAGTCCTCGAGGATGATGTGTCCGTCCTGGGCCGGGATGAGGATCCACGCGGCGAGGTAGGCGACGAAGGCCGGCCCGGGCAGCAGGCACAGGAGCAGGAAGCCGATGCGGACGAATGCGACGTCCACATTCGCCTTGGCCGCGAGCCCTGCGAGGACCCCGCCGAGCATGCGCCGCGGGCCGCGCCTGAGGCCGCTGGAACGGATGGCCGAGAAGAACTTGTCCATGGTGTCTTCCTCCTGGGATGGCTTTGTGTCCGCTTGCTCAGTCCGTCACGGTCGGTGCGCGTCCGGGGCCGCCGTCGCCCGGCGCCGAGGCATCGCCGTCGTGCGCCGCCGGCCGCGTGCGGCGGGCGGAGAGGAGGCCCCCGACCACGAGCCCCACCCCCGCGAGAAGCAGGATCCCTGCCGCCGCGTACCCCGGTTCCACGTCCAACCAGCCTAGCCGGTCCGCCAGCATGAGCGCCCCTGCCGCCATCACCACTGCTCCCCAGACGATCGTGCCCACGGCCGGACCCGGCCTCTGTGCCACGGCGCCCTTCTGCGCAGCCGTCCCGTGCCCTGCCCGCCCGTGCGTGCCGTGTTCCTGTGCGCCGCTCGTGCTCATGTCAGTCCTCCTCGTCGATCGTGATGCTGCTCATCGTCGCGTCGAGTTCGACGACGAGGGTCCCGCCGGGGCGGTCCGCGTTGTAGGTCTGGGTGTCGCGCTGGGAGATGCCGTTCACCGAGCGGTTCCCGAAGCGGACGTCGGCGAGGGTCGCGTCGGTCCGCACCTCGACCGGGACGCCGTCCGGGATGCGGATGGCGAGGGAGGAAAAGGTCGTGTCCACCGTGACGGTCGCATCGTCGGCGAGGGGGCCGCCGTCGTCCAGCCGCGTCAGGTCGAGGCTCCCGCTCGAGCCTGTGAGCCGGTAGCCGGCACTGGCCTCGCCCACGCTCGCGGGGGAGAGTGCCACGCGCTCGCCGGAGCGCCCGGGTCCGTCCCACCGGTCGGCGAACCGGCTCATTCCCTGGCTCGTCACGGCGCCCACGAGGGCGATGATCGAGACGAACGTCAGGATCCCGGCCGTGCGCCCCCGGAACCCGGCGGCAACGATGCCGGCTCCGAGGACCACGGCGCCAGCGGCCCAGGCCGCCGTGCCGAGCACCCCGGCACCCGTGATCCCGAGGACGATGAAGGCGCCCATGGTCAGGACGGCGGCGCCCACGACGACCGCGGTGAACGACCCGGGGACGCCGGCCCGGCGCGGCTGTCCCGCGGGAGTCCCGCCGACCGAGGGCGGACCTGCTGAGTACGGGCCCTCTGGGTACGGCTGGGTGGTGTGGACCGGTCCGGCGTACGGCCTAGCAGCGTACGGCCCAGAAGCGTACGGCCCGCCGGCGTCGGGCTGGCTGCCGGCGTACCCCGCGCCGTAGGCGCCTGCGTCCGGCCCCGCGTGGCTGGAGGCCGTCCCGGTCGGCTTCGTGGAGGCGGAGTCGGCCCTGGCCGGTTCTGGGGGCAGCTGGCCCCTGCGCCGGCTGCCGCGCACGATGCTGTAGACGGCGAGGCCGATGACCCCGAGCCAGAACAGGCCCCAGAAGGTCGCGCCGAACCCGTCCTCACCGAACCAGAACCCGACGCGGCCCCCGCCGAGGCCCAGGAACGTCACGATGAGCGCCCCGGTCATCCCGGCGGTCCACCGCCCGCGGCCGGCCTCCTGGACATGGATCCGTCCGTCCGGCTCGGGGAGGAACAGCCACGCGAGGCCGTAGGCGAGCACGCCGATGCCCAGGAACAGGGCAGCGACGACGAACAGGCCGCGCACGAGGACCGGGTCGACGCCCCAGCGGTGCGCGAGCCCGCTCGCCACGCCGCCCGCCCAGCGGTCGGAGCCCCGCACCAGGCCCGTGGCCCTGATGCGGCTGAAGAAGTCCGACGGCGGCGGGCCCGGCTTGCCGGGCTCGGGAGGGGGAGGTGGGCCGGGCCGGCTGGCTCCCGTGGGGCCGGGCGCTGTGGGGCCGGACTGGTCAGGCGCGGGGCGCTCGGCCCCGCCGGGGGTGCTCTCTGTGCTCATGCCTCCATCCTTCCGGCCCGTCCGGCGCCGACCCATGGGGGGACACCCTGAACGGACCCTGAACTGACCCGGGGATGCGCCCCGGAGGGGCCCCGAGGCGGCCCCGGAGTGCTTGGATAGGAGCATGCAAGCCCCGCCCATCCGACCGCCGCTCGTCCGGGGCGAGGACCGGCTCGTCGCGGGCGTCTGCTCGGGCCTGGCCCGGCACCTCGGCCTGCGCGTGGAGACAGTGCGCTGGTCCATGGCCGCCTCCGCGCTGCTCGGCGGCGCGGGCCTCGTCCTCTATGCGTGGCTGTGGGCCCTCGTGCCCACGGCGGGAGAGGCGGCGCGCCGCTCAGCCCAGCGGCCGGCGTCGTCCATCGCGCCCGCCGTGAGCGCGGACCCGCGCGCCGCTGGAGCCCCCGGCGCGCCAGCCGCCGCCGACGGCGCGCCCCGGACGAGCCTGGTGCCCCGCCACGCCCGCGAGATCCTCCTCGGCATCGTCCTGCTCCTGGGCGCGCTCGCGCTCGGCGGTTCCCTCGTGGGCATCGACGTGCCGCTGGACACGGTCGTGCCCGCGGCCGCGATCCTCGGCGGCGCCGCGCTCGCGTGGATGCAGCTCGACGAGGCCCGCCGCGAACGGCTCGTCCGCGGTGCGGGCGCCGAACGGTGGACGGGATGGCTGCGCCTGGGCGCGGGGCTCGTGCTCGTCGTGGCCGGCGTTGCGCTCGCGGTCTCAGGCACCCAGTGGGACGTCCTCGGCACGGCCCTGCTGGCCTCGTTCGCCGTCCTCGCCGGAGTTGCCCTGGTGCTGCTCCCGTGGGGCCTGAAGTTCTGGCGCGAGTTCGGCGCCGAGCGGGCTGCCCGGGTGCGGGAGGAGGAACGCGCCGAGATCGCGGCGCACCTGCACGACTCGGTGCTCCAGACCCTCGCGCTCATCCAGCGCCGCGCGGGCAGCGAGGCCGACGTCACGCGCCTCGCCCGCGCCCAGGAGCGAGAGCTGCGCGAGTGGCTCTACCGGGACTCCCGGTCCGCGGCGGGCTCGTTCGGCGACCGGCTCGCGGCGCTCGCGGCGGAGCTGGAGGGCGCACTGGGTGCCCCGATCGACGTCGTGCTCGTGGGGGAGGCGCACGACGCCGATGCCCCCGGCGCGCTCGAGCGGCAGGACGCGCTCCTCCAGGCCGCGCGGGAGGCCATGCTCAACGCGGCACGGCACGGGGGAGGGGGGCCCGTCTCGGTGTACGCCGAGGCGCGGGGCGGCGGGATCGAGCTGTTCGTGCGCGACCGGGGCCCCGGGTTCGACCCCGAGGGCGTCCCCGCGGACCGGCTCGGGGTGCGCGAGTCCATCATCGGCCGCATGCGCCGGCACGGCGGCGAGGCCGTGATTGTCAGCAGCGAGGACGGCACCGAGGTGCGCCTGCGGATGCCGGGAACGGAGGAACCATGAGCGAGGCACCGCTGCCCGGCGCCCCTGTCACGGTGGTCGTCGTGGACGACCACGCCGTCTTCCGCTCGGGCCTCAAGGCGGACCTCGACGAGCGCGTCCGGGTGGTCGGGGAAGCCGGGACGGTCGAGGAGGCGGTCACCGCCATCGCTGCACTGCGGCCGCGCGTCGTGCTCCTCGACGTGCACCTCCCCGGGGGCCTGGGCGGCGGGGGGCGCGAGGTGCTCACGCGCTCCACCGCCCTCCTCGGCGAGGTGCGGTTCCTCGCCCTGAGCGTCTCCGACGCCGCCGAGGACGTCGTCTCGACCATCCGCGCCGGCGCGCGCGGCTACGTCACGAAGACCGCCTCGGGCCGGGAGATCACCGACGCCGTCCTGCGGGTGGCCGAGGGGGACGCCGTGTTCTCGCCGCGGCTGGCCGGCTTCGTACTGGACGCGTTCGGCACCGCCTCCGTGGCCGACGACGAGCTCGGGAAGCTCTCGGCGCGCGAGCTCGACGTCATGCGCCTCATCGCGCGGGGCTACACCTATAGGGAGACCGCGAAGGAGCTGTTCATCTCGGTCAAGACCGTGGAGACGCACGTGTCCGCCGTGCTGCGGAAGCTGCAGCTCGCGAACCGGCATGAGCTCTCGCGCTGGGCCGCCGACCGCCGGATCCTCTAGCTCTGGCGGGGACCCCTCCGGCGCAGCGAGGCCAGGCCGCCGCCGACCATGAGCCCAACGCCGAGGACCACCAGGAAGGTGATCGCGGCCGTGCGCGGGTCGACGACCAGCCACCCAGCGTCGGCGACGAGGAGGAGGGCTGCGAGCGCCACAATGACGGCGCCCCAGACGACCGTGCCCCAGCCGACGGTGCTGGTGTCCGGCACTCCGGGCGCGTGCGGCTGTGTGTCCCGGCCGGGGTTGTGCTCGCTCATCTCAGCGCTCCTGCT
The DNA here is from genome assembly GCF_039615075.1 of Sinomonas halotolerans. Lineage (NCBI taxonomy): Bacteria > Bacillati > Actinomycetota > Actinomycetes > Micrococcales > Micrococcaceae > Sinomonas > Sinomonas halotolerans. The sequence continues at coordinate 163,358 of NZ_JBDFRB010000004.1, forward strand.
CGATCTCGATGCTGCTCATTGCGGCGTCCAAGGCGATGACGAGGGTCTGGCCCGGGCTCCCGGCGTTGTAGGCCTGCGAGTCGCCCAGGGCCAGGCCGGAGGCCGTCCTGCCGCCGAAGTCGACGCTGCTCATGGCGCCTTCGACCGTCACGCGGACGGGGACGCCCTCGGGGACCGTAATGCGCACGCTGCTCATCGCCGTCTCCACGGGAATGGTTGCCTCGGCGGAGAGCGGACCGGCGTCGTCGAGCGCGCGGAAGTCGAGCTCGGCCGAGGCGCCCGTGAGGCGGTACCCCTGCGCGGCCTCCTGCACGGAGGCCGGTGACGACGTGGTCGGGCCCTGGGGCGGGCCCCACCGCGAGACCTGCTGTGTGAGGGCTCCCGAGGCCAGTGCGACGACGGCGAAGAGGGACAGGACGCCGGCGGTCCGCCCCCGGAGGCCCGCGACGACGATGCCGATGCCGACCACCGCCGCAGCGGCCGCCCAGAGCGTCGCCGGGCCCGCCCCGGCCCAGATGCTCCCGGCGCGTTCGAACGAGAGCAGCAGGGCGACCGCGACGATCGCCCCGCCCACGACAACGGCCGTGTAGGGACCACTCGGTCCGCGCCGGGCGGGCGCGGCAGGCGCCAGCAGCGGAGCGGGGGAGCTGGGGTGCCCGGCGCTGGCGGCGGCCGTGTCTGCGGTGCCGGGGTGCGAGGGGGCACCGGGAGGCGTGGCGCCGGCCGCCACGGGGCTGCGCCGCGAGACGGCTATCGCGTAGACGACCAGCACGAGCGCGGACACCCAGACGACTGCCCACAGCGGCCCGGCCCAGCCTTGGTCGCCGAACCATACGGTGGTGGGCGTGCCGCCCAGGCCGAGGACGGCGGCGACGAGCGCCCCCGTCATCCCGGCGGTCCAGCGGCCGTGCAGGGCGCTCTCGACGTGGATCCTTCCGTCCGGTTCAGGCAGGATCATCCACAGGACCCCGTACGCGAGCAGCCCGATGCCGCCGAGCGCGCCCGCGAGGACGAACAGCACGCGGACGAGCACTGGGCTTGCGCCCCAGCGGTGGGCGAGGCCGCTTGCGACCCCGCCGGCCCAGCGGTCGCGGCCGCGGACGATGCCGAGTCCTCTGACCCAGCTGAAGAACTCGGAGCCCGCCGGGACGGGCCCCAGAGGGGACGGGCCGGGACGTGCCCCGCCCCCGGGGACTGGTTCGGTGCTCATGCCTCCATGCTTCGCGTCCCCCTCAGCCGCCGCTACGGACGAAAGCCCCGTCCGGGACCGGGCATACGACGGCGGCGCCCGCCCCTGAGGGGCAGGCGCCGCCGATGGGTCCTCCGCCGGACGCTACCGGGCGGTCCCGAGGAACTCCTGGAGACGGCCGACGCCCTCTGCGAGGTCCTCGTCGCCGAGGGCGTAGGAGAGGCGGACGAAGCCGCTCGGACCGAAGGCCTCGCCCGGCACGATCGCGACCTCAACCTTGTCCAGCACGAGCGCGGCGAGCTCGGCCGAGGTCGCGGGGCGGATCCCGCCGATCTCGCGGCCGAGGAGCCCGCGCACGTCCGCGTAGGCGTAGAAGGCGCCGTGCGGAGTCGGGCAGTCGACGCCGTCGATCGTGTTGAGCGCCGTGACCATCGCCTTGCGGCGGCGGTCGAACGCGACCTTCATCTCGTCGACCGCGTCGAGGGGGCCGGAGACGGCGGCGAGCGCGGCGATCTGGGAGACGTTGGCCACGTTGCTCGTGGCGTGGGACTGCAGGTTCGTCGCTGCCTTGATGACGTCCGAGGGGCCGATCATCCAGCCCACGCGCCACCCGGTCATCGCGTAGGTCTTCGCCACGCCGTTGAGGATGACGACCTTGTCGCCGAGCTCGGGGGCGGCAGTCGCGATCGAGGTGAAGGGGACGCCGTCATAGGTCAGGTGCTCGTAGATCTCGTCGGTGATGACCCACAGGCCCTTCGACGCCGCCCACTGGCCGATCTCTCTGACCTGCTCGGGCGAGTACACGGCGCCGGTCGGGTTGGAGGGGGAGACGAAGAGGAGGATCTTGGTGCGCTCGGTGAGTGCGGCCTCGAGCTGGTCGACCGTGACGAGGTAGCCCTGCTCCGGGCCGGCGAACACCTCGACCGGGACCCCACCGGCGAGCCGGATGGCCTCGGGGTACGTGGTCCAGTACGGGGTGGGGACGATCACCTCGTCGCCCGGGTCCAGGAGGGTCGCGAAGGAGTTGTACACGGCCTGCTTGCCGCCATTGGTCACGAGCACCTGGGAGGCGGCGGCCTCGTAGCCGGAGTCGCGCATCGTCTTGGCGGCAATGGCCTCGCGCAGCTCGGGCAGGCCGGCCGCCGGCGAGTAGCGGTGGTACTTGGGCTGGCGCGCGGCCTCGATTGCTGCGTCCACGATGTACTGCGGCGTGGGGAAGTCCGGCTCGCCCGCGCCGAAGCCGATCACCGGGCGGCCTGCCGCCTTGAGCGCCTTCGCCTTCGCATCCACGGCCAGGGTGGCGGATTCGGCGATGGATCCGATGCGCTGGGAGACACGGGCGGAGGTCATGGGCAGTCCTGTCTGCAGAGGGGGCGATGACCCTCCTACTCTAGGCGCACGTCCCGCCATGAAGGGCGGCGCCCGAGCCGTGCGCGCAGCCCGGTTCGACGTCGGGCCCGAATGTGCGTAGACTTGATCCTCGGTATCGGAACGCCGATGGCGCCTGCCGTGGACCGGGGCTCGACGAGAGTGCTGCGGATCCTTGGTAGAGTTGTCCAGCGGTGTCCGACGCACCGAAGGGTAGTGGCGCAATTGGTAGCGCAGCGGTCTCCAAAACCGCAGGTTGCAGGTTCGAGTCCTGTCTGCCCTGCGCAAGGAAGGCCCGGCATGTCCGGGCCATTCCGGCACCCACAGAACGGATCCGGCGGGGAAGTCCTGCGGGCGAGACGGATGAGCGAGGAATCGGTGACCGAAACAGCTGCCAGCAGCTCGGCGGGCCGCCCCAAGCAGGCCAGGAAGCTCGGCTTCTTCGGACGCATCGCACTCTTCATCCGGCAGGTGGTCGGCGAACTCCGCAAGGTCGTCACTCCCACGCGTAAGGAGCTTCTGACCTACACGACCGTGGTGCTGGCCTTCGTGGCAGTGGTCATGGTGATCGTCTTCGCCCTTGACTTCCTCTTCGGGCTCGGCGTCGGCTGGCTCTTCGGAGGGTCGTCCACCGACAGCTAGGCCGGGGTCCGCGCAGCCGAGGACCGCCAACGGAGATTCTCCAGGCGGGAGCAGGGTGTGCGGATGACTCATTTAAGTCGCATTGAGGAAAGCAGGAGACTAAGTGTCTGAGCACGAGCTCGAGGATCGCGGGACCGAGCACGAGGAGCCGAAGGACCAGGGCGCGTTCGAGCCGGCGTTCTCGGACGTCGAGTCCTCTGAGGCTGCACCCTCCTTCGCCGATGCGGCAGAGTCCGAGTCCGCAGAAGAGGCCACGCCGGCTGACGAGGACCTCGAGTCCGCTGAGGAGGCGGCGCCGGCCGACGAGGCAGACGGCGAGCAGGCAGAGCCCGCCGTCGAGGGCGACGAGGCCGGAGAAGCCGTGCCTGCCGCTGCCGAGGAGGTCGATCCGGCCGTTGCCGCCGAGGAGTTCAAGGCCAAGCTCCGCCGCCAGCCCGGCGACTGGTACGTGATCCACTCCTACGCGGGCTACGAGAACCGCGTGAAGGCCAACCTCGAGACCCGCATCCAGACGCTGGACATGGAAGACTACATCTTCGAGATCCAGGTCCCGATGGAGGAAGTCGTCGAGATCAAGAACGCCCAGCGCAAGGTGGTCAACCGCGTGCGCATCCCGGGCTACGTGCTCGTGCGGATGGACCTCACCGACGCCTCGTGGGGCGCGGTCCGCCACACGCCCGGCGTCACGGGCTTCGTGGGCAACGCCCACAATCCGGTCCCGCTCACCCTCGACGAGGTCTTCTCCATGCTCGCGCCGGTGTTCGAGCAGGAGCAGGCTGCCGAGGCCAAGGCTGCGGGCAAGGCCGGCCAGAAGGCCTCTGCCGCGCCGGTCGCGGTCGACTTCGAGGTCGGCGAGTCGGTCATCGTCAAGGAGGGCCCGTTCGAGACCCTGCCGGCCACGATCTCCGAGATCAAGCCGGAATCCCAGACCCTCGTGGTCCTCGTCTCGATCTTCGAGCGGGAGACCCCGGTGACCCTCGCGTTCAACCAGGTCTCCAAGATCTGACGTCCCTTTCCGAGGGGCCGCGCCGACGGGTGCACAACTGAAGACTTCGCCCCGGCACCGGATGCTTTGCCGGTGCCGGGGCGGCCGACTGCCTCGCCAGGGCAGTCATCACCTGGGCGGCGCTCCTGCTGCCCAGGAAGCACTGGAAAGAAGGACCCACATTGGCTCCCAAGAAGAAGGTCACCGGCCTGATCAAGCTGCAGATCCAGGCAGGCGCCGCCAACCCGGCCCCGCCGATCGGCCCTGCGCTCGGTCAGCACGGCGTGAACATCATGGAGTTCTGCAAGGCGTACAACGCCGCGACGGAATCCCAGCGTGGAAACGTCATCCCCGTGGAGATCACGGTCTACGAGGACCGCTCCTTCACGTTCATCACCAAGACCCCGCCGGCCGCTGAGCTCATCAAGAAGGCTGCGGGCGTCCAGAAGGGCTCCGCGACCCCGCACACCGTGAAGGTCGCCAAGCTCACCGACGCGCAGGTCGAGGAGATCGCGAAGTCCAAGCTCGAGGACCTCAACGCGAACGACGTCGAGGCCGCGAAGAAGATCATCGCGGGCACGGCCCGCTCGATGGGCATCACCGTCGAGGGCTGAGGAGCTCGCGAAGGGTGAGGCCGAGGAACAAGGACTCGCCCGCAGCAAGCACCGCAGGCCCTCGGAAGATGAAGCACGTCGAGGGCTGAGGCACCTCGAGGGCTGAGGCCCTCACCCCCGTCGCCTCCGGGCTGACACCAGAACATCAATGACGCCGGCGATCCCCGCCGTCGTCCGTGGCAGGGCCGAGCGCGGCCCACAGTGACCACAACTGCACAAGGAGAAACGGAAGCAGCATGGCAAAGCGCAGCAAAGCATACGAGGCCGCCGCAGCGAAGATCGAGGCTGGCAAGCTGTACGCCCCGGCCGAGGGCGTCGCCCTGGCCAAGGAGATCAACCCGTCCAAGTCGGAGGCGACCGTCGAGGTTGCCTTCCGCCTGGGCGTCGACCCCCGCAAGGCGGACCAGATGGTCCGCGGCACCGTGAACCTCCCGCACGGCACGGGCAAGACCGCCCGCGTCGTCGTGTTCGCGACCGGTGACAAGGCTGCGGCCGCTGAGGCCGCGGGTGCGGACTTCGTCGGCTCGGACGACCTCATCGAGAAGATCGCCGGCGGCTGGACGGACTTCGACGCCGCGGTCGCGACGCCGGAGCTCATGGGCAAGGTCGGCCGTCTCGGCAAGGTCCTCGGTCCCCGCAACCTCATGCCGAACCCGAAGACCGGCACGGTGACCCCGGATGTCGCGAAGGCCGTCAACGACATCAAGGGCGGCAAGATCGACTTCCGCGTCGACAAGCACTCGAACCTGCACTTCATCATCGGCCGCACGTCCTTCGAGGCGCGCCAGCTGGCCGAGAACTACGCCGCAGCGCTCGAGGAGATCCTCCGCCTCAAGCCGTCGGCGTCGAAGGGCCGCTACATCCAGAAGGCGACCGTCGCCACCACGTTCGGCCCGGGCATCCCCGTGGACCCGAACGCGACGAAGGTCATCCTCGACGCGTGAGGCCCGCACGGGTCTGAAGCCCTTATGGCCTTGAGGAAGGTGCGCGCGTGAGTGCTGCACGGTCCTGGCGAGTGCCCCCTCCCGGTTCCCGGGCGGGGGCACTCGTGCGTCCGGGCCCCTGCTGCTGCCGCCCCCGGCGTCATCGCGGTCCGGCTCCGGGCGGGAGAGGCGGAAGTACACTCGGCCCATGAGCTCCGACAGCCGAGCGACAGCGAGCAGCACGCGCCCTGCAGGTGCGAGGGCGGTCGGCGCCGCGCCTGCCGGCGGCCTGCGGGTCGAGCGCCTGCGCCTGCCGGAGTCGCCCGACGGCGCGGACGCCGTGGACTTCCTCGAGTTCAGCGCGCTCACGGACGCGGTCCAGCGGCAGATCTGGGGCCACGAGGACCGGTGCTCGCCGCCGTCCTACCGCCTGCGCGTGTGGCGGGAGTCGCCGTACGATTCGACCTCCCTGTTCTTCGTCCGCGAGGCCGGGCGGATGGTGGGCCGCGCGTGGTGCCGGATGCCGCTCAAGGAGGACCTCGCGAGGGCGCAGGTGCGCGCGGAAGTCCTCGACAGCCACGCGGGCCGGGGAATCGGCCGGCTCCTGCTGGCTGCCGCGGTGGAAGAGGCCCGGGCGCACGGCAGGACGGTGCTGGACACGTTCACCGAGCACCCGGCGGAGACCGTGCCGGCGGGCGGCGGGCCATTCGCCGTCGTGCCCTCCACCGGGACGGGCGCGGTGCCCGGCGACGCGCGCTCGGTGCGGTTCGCACGCGCCGCGGGGTTCTCGCTGAGCCAGGTGACGCGCTTCAGCGAGCTCGTGCTCCCGCCGTGGAGCCCGGCCGGGGGATGGGCGGACGACGGCGCGTGGTCGGCGCTCGAGGAGGGTGCGGCGGCGCGCGGGGCCGGGGCCTACGAGCTGCTCCTCTGGGAGGGAGTCCCGCCCGAGCACCGCGAGGGCATGGCAGCGCTGTTCGCCCGCATGTCCACGGACGCCCCACAGGGCGAGGACCGCTACGAGCCCGAGCACTGGGACGCGGACCGGGTGGCGGCGCTGGACGCGATGCTCGCCGCGGCGGACACGGTGCCGCTCTACGCGGTGGCGCGGCACCGCGCGAGCGGGGCCTTCGCGGCGTACACGGCCCTGTGGGTGCGCGGCGGCAAGGAGGACGTGGCGGACCAGGACGACACGCTCGTCCGCGCCGGCCACCGCGGACGCTCCCTCGGCCTGTGGATCAAGCTCGCCAACATCCGCGCCTACCGGGAGAGGTTCCCCCAGGCGCGCAAGGTCGTGACGTTCAACGCCGCGGAGAACGCGCACATGCTCGCGATCAACGAGGCGATCGGGTTCCGGCCGGCGGGGTACGACGGCGAGTGGTTCAGGAGGCTCGCATGAGCGGCCGGGCGGGGGCTCGGCTCGGGGAGGCCGACGACGGCAGGCAGGGTCCGCCCCCGCGTCCCCGTCCACGCGCCTCGGCGAGCGCGACCGAGGCGCAGGCCGTCCACGCGGGCGCAGTGGCGGCCGCGGTGGGCTTCGCGGTGGCGCTCTCGGCGTTCGCGGGGCGGCGGCCGCAGCTCTCGGGGGACCAGGGGGTGGGAGACCTCGCGGCGCTCGTGGCCGGCGTGGCCGCGCTCTCTGCCTTCGGGTTCGCCTACCGACGCTCCTACGCGGACCCGGACCGGCGCTGGCTCGCCGAACGGCCGCTCTGGCGCCGCGTCCTCGGTCTCGTGGCGATGTCCTTCGCTCATGCATCCATCGCGTTCATGGTGGCCTGGGCGAGCTTCCAGATCTTCCAGGGGGTCTTCCGCGGGGTGGCCCTCGATGCGTTCGCCGGGGCGCTGCTCGTCGCCGTCGCAGCGGCGCTCGCCGCGTACGGGGGCTTCCAGTCGGGCTCCCGTATGGACAGCTACGCCCTCTCGAACCTGCTCGCGGCACTGCTCGCGGCCGGGGTCCTGACCTCCATGGTCACCACGAGCCGGTCGGACTGGTGGGAGGTGAACTTCAGCGTCCTGGGGGCGGCCGACCACGGGGTGGCCTGGACGTTCAATGGGACCCTCGTGACCGCGGGGGCGGTCATCGCACTCCTCGCGGAGTACATGACCCGGGACCTCCGCGCCCTGGACCTGTACCGGGCCCGCTCGGGCGGCGGCACGGCCCCGACACGCGAGCGGCCCATCATCGTGTGCGTGGCCCTCACGGGGATCTTCCTCGCGGGATCCGGCCTCGTGCCCGTGGACGTCCTCATGCCGGTGCACAACTCGCTCGCCACTGCCATGACCGCCGCCTACATCGCCCTCGTCCTCGGGGCCCGGGCCTGGCTGCCCGGGCTCGGCTGGACGTTCTACGCGGTGGGCTACGCCATGCTCGGCGCCGCAGTGCTCTCTGTGCTCCTGTGGTGGCCGCTGGGCTACTACAACATGACCGGGATGGAGCTGGTCGTGGCCGGGGTCATCCTCGTGTGGCTCGTGTTCCTCACGCGGAACGTCGCGGCGGCGGTCGAGGACGGGAGGGCGGCCGGATCGCGACCGGACTGATGCGCAGGCACGTCGGGGCGGCGCGCACGACGGCGGGGTCCCGACCCGCGCGGGCCGGGAACCCGGCGTCGTGCGCACCTCGATTTGTCCGGGCGCGCCCCCTCCCGTACAGTGGAAGGACCAAAGACCGCCGGTCGTTGGATGCTGTGTGCCGAAAGGCGGCGCGCTGCTCCAGCTGAAGGTCCCCGAACGGGGCGGCCTGCGCAGGTGAACTGAGCGAAACGCTTCTGGCCCACGGCCATGACCGCCACGCCCCGTGCATCTGCGCGGGGCGTTTTCTGTAGCGGACCTGCCCCCTCCGGCGCTCAATTCCCCGGAAGGAGGGTTATGGCAACGCCTACCAAGGTGGCAGCAGTCGAGGAGATCACCAAGGATTTCCAGGAGTCGAACGCTGCAGTCCTGACCGAATACCGCGGGCTCACCGTCGCCCAGCTCAAGCAGCTGCGTCGTTCGCTCGGCACCGAGAACAAGTTCTCGGTCGTCAAGAACTCCCTGACCGCCATCGCGGCGAAGGAGGCCGGCGTCGAGGCATTCGACGGCCAGCTGGCCGGCCCGACCGCGATCGCGTTCATCAAGGGTGACGCTGTCGCGGCCGCCAAGAGCCTGACCGACTTTGCCAAGGACAACAAGCAGCTGATCATCAAGACCGGCTACTTCGAGGGCAAGGCGCTCAACGCGAGCGAGGTTGCCGCCCTGGCAGCCCTGGAGTCCCGCGAGCTGCAGCTCGCCAAGGTTGCCGGCGTCCTCAAGGCGCCCATGGCCGCGGCTGCGCGCATCATCGACGCCCTGCGTCTCAAGCTCGAGGAGGAGGGTGGCGCTCCGGCGGCCGCCGAGGCTCCCGCTGCTGAGGCTGATGCTGCTCCGGCCGAGGCCGTCGCTGAGGAGGCTGCGGCTCCGGCCGAGGCCCCCGCCGAAGAGAACTGATCCTCTTCCCCAACCCACATTCTCGATGCCCCGCCCGATCTGACGGCGGGCATCACCTAGCGAAAGGACGCCAACCATGGCGAAGCTCACCCAGGACGAGCTGATCGAGGCCTTCAAGGAGCTCACCATCATCGAGCTCTCCGAGTTCGTGAAGAAGTTCGAGGAGGTCTTCGAGGTCACGGCTGCTGCCGTTGCCGTCGCGGGCCCGGCCGGCGGTGCCGGCGAGGCTGCTGCCGAGGAGGAGAAGGACTCCTTCGACGTCATCCTCGAGGCTGCTGGCGACAAGAAGATCGCGGTCATCAAGGAGGTCCGTGGCCTCACGTCGCTCGGCCTCAAGGAGGCCAAGGACCTCGTCGACGCCGCTCCGAAGGCTGTCCTCGAGGGCGCCAACAAGGAGACTGCCGAGAAGGCCAAGGAGGTCCTCGAGGCCGCCGGCGCCACGGTCACCCTCAAGTAGTTCCCCCCCGCACGCAGGCTCCGCGCCTGCACCGCGTGCACGAAGGGCCCCCGGTTCCGTCTGGAACCGGGGGCCCTTCGCTGTTGCGGGGTCCCTGGCCGCTCGTTGCGGGGTCCCTGGCCGCCAGCGGTGGCAGGGACCCCGTATCGCGCTGGCAGGGACCCCGTACCGCGGTGGCAGGGACCCCGTGTGGGGGTGGCAGGGACCCCGTATCGCGGTGGCAGGGACCCCGTACCGCGGTGGCAGGGACCCCGTGTGGGGGTGGCAGGGACCCCGTATCGCGGTGGCAGGGACCCCGTATCGTCAGAGGGGGTCGCTGATGTCCGCGACCGTCGCCCCGAGGGCCCGCACGAGCTCGCCGGAGTCCAGGAACGCGCTGCGCCCGTGTGCCCCCGCGCCCATCGACACGCGGCCGGCGATCGCGGCGTCCGCCACCACCGGCCATGCCGTGGACGAGCCGAGCGGGGTGATCGTGCCGCGCTCGTAACCCGTGGCCGCGAGGGCCACATCCGCTGCGGGCATCGAGAGCCGGTTGACCCCGAGAAGCGCCCGCAGCTTGGGCCAGGAGATCTGGCGGTCCCCGGGAATGAGCGCGAACAGGAACGACCCGTCCGAGTGCTTGACCACAAGGGACTTCACGATCTCGCCCGGCGTGATCCCCAGGATGGCAGCTGCCTCCTCGAGCGTCCGGGCGGCCGCCCGCTCAGCCACCTCGACCCGGATCCCGTGCTCGCGCGCAGCCGCGAGGAAGCGCGCGTGGCCGTCCGCGTCCTGGTGCGTGCCGGCGTCGTGCGCCCCCGCCTCCCGAGCCATGTCCGTCAGTCCCGGAAGAGCAGGAGCGCCTCGCCCTGCCCGCCGCCGCCGCACAGCGCGACGGCAGCGCGGCCCGAGCCGCGCCGGGCGAGCTCGTGCGCCGCGTGCCCCGCGAGCCGTGCGCCCGACGCGCCGATGGGGTGGCCGAGCGCGATCGCGCCCCCGTGGATGTTGCACTTCTCGAGCGGGTAGCCGAGATCCTTCAGCGACTGCACGGCCACCGAGCCGAAGGCCTCGTTGATCTCGATGAAGTCGAGGTCCGCGGTGGTCCAGCCGGCGCGCTCGAGGGCGTCCGCAATGGCGCGGGAGGGCTGCGAGTGCAGCGAGTTGTCCGGTCCGGCCACCTGCCCGGGGCGTCCGACGACGGCGAGCCACGTGAGGCCGTGCTCCTCGGCGTAGGCGCGGGTCGTCAGGACGAGCGCCGCCGCGCCGTCGGAGAGCGGCGACGAGTTGCCGGCCGTGATGGTGCCGTCCGAGGCGAAGGCCGGCTTGAGGGGCGCGAGGGTCTCGAGGCTCGTGTTCGGGCGGACGCCCTCGTCCTCCGAGACTGTGAGCGGCTCGCCCTTGCGCTGCGGGATCTCGACGGGGACGATCTCGTCCTCGAAGACGCCCTCCTTCTGGGCGACCGCGGCGCGCACGTGGGATGCCGCGGCCACCTCGTCCTGCGATGTCCGGTCGATGCCGAGGGTCAGGTTCCGGGACTCGGTGGAGAGGCCCATCGACTGGCCGTCGAAGGCGTCCGTCAGGCCGTCGTGCGCGGCGACGTCGAGCGCCGCGACCGTGCCGTAGGTCCAGCCCTGGCGCGAGCCGGGGAGCACGTGCGGCGCGCGCGTCATGGACTCCTGCCCGCCGGCGACGACGACGGTCGCGTCGCCGGCGCGGATCATGCGGGCGGCGTCGATCACCGCGGTGAGGCCCGAGAGGCACACCTTGTTGATGGTCACGCAGGGCACGTTCCAGCCGACGCCGGCCGCGATGGCGCTCTGCCGGGCGGGGTTCTGGCCGGCGCCGGCCTGCAGCACCTGGCCCATGATCACTGCATCGACCGCATCTGCGCCGACGCCGCTGCGCCCGATCGCGGCGGTGATGGCGTGCGCCCCGAGCTCCACCGCGGTGAACGGCGCGAGCTGGCCGTTGAGCCGGCCCTGGGGCGTGCGTGCTGCCGAGAGGATGACGACGTCGCTGGCGTCTGAGGGCATGGGGATCTCTCCTTTGTGCGTACCATCTGTGCGCCTAGGTTCTCTGTGACACAGGCTACAGCCGGCGGGGCGGCCCACGCACCGGGGGTCTCACGCACCGGGGGTCTCTGCGCGCGGCCAGCCCGGGGCGCGCCCGCCGGTGTAGAGTGATGCTGCGGTTCCGCCCGAGCCTCTTGGGACGCCTTTCCGGCCGAGCCCTCGGCAGGGCGCTCGCGGCGTCCCGGGCCCTGCCGGCCTTCCACCCGGCACTTGACCGGCAGCTCACCGTGCGCTAGACACGCGCGCCCGTTTGGGGTATCTTGGATCTTTGCGTTCTCCCTTGTCACCTCCAGCCTTCATATAGCGGTGGGCTCGTGGGCGGCGGTCCTCAAGAAGTACGTGGGCGGCCGCGTGTCGGGAGGGTGCGGACAATCCTGAAGGTCTGTGGAAGGATCCCTCTTGGTCGCCTCGAGCACCTCTGACTACCAAACCGCTAGCACCGACGGTGCGAACCGCCGGCTCTCATTCGCCAAGATTCACGAACCGCTCGACGTTCCGAATCTTCTCGCCCTCCAGACCGAGAGCTTCGACTGGCTCGTCGGCCACGAGCGCTGGCAGGCCCGGGTGGCCCAGGCCCAGGCCGAGGGTGACGACAGCGTGGCCACGACGTCCGGCCTCTCGGACATCTTCGAGGAGATCTCCCCGATCGAGGACTTCCAGGGCACCATGTCCCTGAGCTTCTCCGAGCCGGAGTTCGCCGACCCGAAGTACACCGTCGCAGAGTGCAAGGACCGCGACGCCACCTACTCGGCCCCGCTGTACGTCAAGGCCGAGTTCATGAACAACAACACGGGCGAGATCAAGCAGCAGACCGTCTTCATGGGCGACTTCCCGCTCATGACCGACAAGGGCACGTTCGTCGTCAACGGCACCGAGCGCGTCGTGGTCTCCCAGCTCGTCCGCTCCCCGGGCGCGTACTTCGAGCGCACCGCCGACAAGACGAGCGACAAGGACATCTTCACGGCGAAGATCATCCCGTCCCGCGGCGCCTGGTTCGAGCTCGAGATCGACAAGCGCGACCAGGTCGGCGTCCGCCTCGACCGCAAGCGCAAGCAGTCGGTGACCGTCCTGCTCAAGGCACTCGGCTGGACCGAGGGCCAGATCCTCGAGGAGTTCGGCGAGTACGACTCGATGCGTGCGACGCTCGAGAAGGACACGACTGAGACGCGCGAGGACGCGCTCCTCGACATCTACCGCAAGCTCCGCCCGGGCGAGCCGCCCACGGTCGAGGCCGCACAGTCCCTCCTGGACAACCTCTACTTCAACGTCAAGCGCTACGACCTCGCGAAGGTCGGCCGGTACAAGATCAACCGGAAGCTCGGCATCGACAAGTCCCTCGGCGATCGGGACGCATCGGTCCTGCACATCGCGGACATCGTCCAGATGATCAAGTTCCTCGTCGCGCTGCACGCCGGCGAGAAGACCATCAAGGGCGTTCGCGACGGCCAGGAGACCGAGATCCGCGTCGAGGTCGACGACATCGACCACTTCGGCAACCGCCGCATCCGCGCCGTCGGCGAGCTCATCGAGAACCAGGTCCGCACGGGCCTGTCCCGCATGGAGCGCGTGGTCCGCGAGCGTATGACGACTCAGGACGTCGAGGCGATCACCCCGCAGACCCTCATCAACATCCGCCCGGTCGTCGCTGCGATCAAGGAGTTCTTCGGAACCTCCCAGCTCTCGCAGTTCATGGACCAGAACAACCCGCTCTCGGGCCTGACCCACAAGCGCCGACTCTCGGCGCTCGGCCCCGGCGGCCTCTCCCGCGACCGCGCGGGCATGGAGGTCCGTGACGTCCACCCGTCGCACTACGGCCGCATGTGCCCCATCGAGACCCCTGAAGGCCCGAACATCGGCCTCATCGGCTCGCTCGCGTCCTACGGCCGCATCAACCCGTTCGGCTTCATCGAGACCCCGTACCGCAAGGTGTCGGGCGGCGTCGTGTCGGACGAGGTCGACTACCTCACGGCGGATGACGAGGCCGAGGTCCAGATCGCCCAGGCCAACTCGCCGCTGAACGAGGACGGCTCCTTCGCCGAGGACATGGTCCTCGTCCGCCAGCGCGGCGGTGGCGGCGAGCCCGTCCTGATCCCGGCCGGCGAGGTCGAGTACATGGACGTCTCCCCGCGCCAGATGGTGTCGGTCGCGACCGCGCTCATCCCGTTCCTCGAGCACGATGACGCCAACCGGGCCCTCATGGGTGCCAACATGCAGCGCCAGGCGGTCCCGCTGGTCCGCTCCGAGGCGCCCGTGGTGGGCACCGGCATGGAGCGCGCCGCTGCTGTGGACGCGGGCGACGTCGTCGTGGCCAGGAAGGCCGGCGTCGTCACCGAGGTCTCGGCGGACCTCGTCGTCGTCCTCAACGACGACGGCACGGAGACGAACTACCCGATCGGGAAGTTCGCCCGCTCGAACCAGGGCAACTGCTACAACCACCGCGTGCTCGTGGACGAGGGTGCCCGCCTCGAGGTCGGCGGCATCATCGCCGACGGCCCCGCGACGGACCAGGGCGAGCTCGCCCTCGGCAAGAACCTCCTGGTCGCGTTCATGTCCTGGGAGGGCCACAACTTCGAGGACGCCATCATCCTCTCGCAGCGGCTCGTGTCCGAGGACGTCCTGTCCTCGATCCACATCGAGGAGCACGAGATCGATGCGCGCGACACGAAGCTGGGCGCCGAGGAGATCACGCGTGACATCCCGAACGTCTCGGAGGAGGTGCTCTCCCAGCTCGACGAGCGCGGCATCATCCACATCGGCGCCGAGGTCGAGGCTGGCGACATCCTCGTCGGCAAGGTCACCCCGAAGGGCGAGACCGAGCTGACCCCGGAGGAGCGCCTCCTGCGCGCGATCTTCGGCGAGAAGTCCCGCGAGGTCCGCGACACGTCCCTGAAGGTCCCGCACGGCGAGTCCGGCACGGTGATCGGCGTGCGCGTGTTCGACCGCGACAACGACGACGAGCTGCCCCCGGGCGTGAACCAGCTCGTGCGCGTCTACGTGGCCGCCAAGCGCAAGATCACCGACGGCGACAAGCTCGCCGGCCGCCACGGCAACAAGGGCGTCATCTCCAAGATCCTGCCTGTCGAGGACATGCCGTTCCTCGCCGACGGAACCCCGGTGGACGTGGTCCTGAACCCGCTGGGTGTCCCGGGCCGAATGAACGTCGGCCAGGTCCTCGAGACGCACCTCGGCTGGGTCGCGAAGACCGGCTGGAAGGTCGAGGGCGATCCGGAGTGGATGAAGGCCCTGCCGAACATGCCGCGCGAGGTCGGTCCGAACCAGACCCTCGCCACCCCGGTGTTCGACGGTGCGCGCGAGGAGGAGATCGCCGGTCTGCTCGACTCGACGAACGTCACCCGCGACGGCGACCGCCTCATCGACTCCTCGGGCAAGGCGCAGCTGTTCGACGGCCGCTCCGGCGAGCCGTTCCCGGACCCCATCTCCGTGGGCTACATGTACATCCTGAAGCTCCACCACCTCGTGGACGACAAGATCCACGCCCGCTCGACCGGTCCGTACTCGATGATCACCCAGCAGCCGCTCGGTGGTAAGGCGCAGTTCGGTGGCCAGCGCTTCGGCGAGATGGAGGTGTGGGCGCTCGAGGCCTATGGCGCGGCGTACACGCTCCAGGAGCTCCTCACGATCAAGTCGGACGACATCCACGGCCGCGTGAAGGTGTACGAGGCGATCGTCAAGGGGGAGAACATCCCCGAGCCGGGCGTCCCCGAGTCCTTCAAGGTCCTCATCAAGGAAATGCAGTCGCTCTGCCTGAACGTGGAGGTCCTCTCCGCGGACGGCACGACGATCGAGATGCGCGACGCCGACGATGCGGTCTTCACCGCTGCGGAGGAACTGGGCATCGACCTCTCCCGCGACGAGCCCAGCTCCGTCGAAGAGGTCTGACCCTTTCGCCGCACCGGCACGAACGACTTAGAGACACGAGAGATAAGGGACCACATTGTCCAGCGAATCCTCCTTCGGCCTCATGCAGATCGGCCTCGCGACCGCGGAAGACATCCGCACCTGGTCGCACGGCGAGGTCAAGAAGCCGGAAACCATCAACTACCGCACGCTCAAGCCCGAGAAGGACGGCCTCTTCTGCGAGAAGATCTTCGGCCCGTCCCGTGACTGGGAGTGCTACTGCGGCAAGTACAAGCGCGTGCGCTTCAAGGGCATCATCTGCGAGCGCTGCGGCGTCGAGGTGACCCGTGCCAAGGTCCGCCGCGAGCGCATGGGCCACATCGAGCTCGCCGCGCCCGTGACGCACATCTGGTACTTCAAGGGCGTTCCCTCGCGCCTCGGGTACCTCCTCGACCTCGCGCCGAAGGACCTCGAGAAGGTCATCTACTTCGCCGCGTACATGATCACGAAGGTCGACGAGGAGCGCCGCCACGAGCAGCTGCCGAACCTCCAGGCCGAGCACGACCTCGAGCGCAAGCGCCTCGTGGACACCCGCGACGCCGACATCGCCGCGGTCGCCCGTGACCTCGAGGACGACCTCGGCAAGCTCGAGGCCGAGGGCGCCAAGGCCGCGGACAAGAAGAAGGCCCGCGACCTCGCCGACAAGACGATGGCGACCATCCGCAAGCGCGCGGATGCCGACATCGAGCGCATGGAGGCCGTCTGGGACCGCTTCAAGAACCTCAAGGTCGCCGACCTCGAGGGCGACGAGGCGCTCTACCGCGAGCTGCGCGACAAGTACGGCATGTACTTCGAGGGTTCGATGGGCGCCGAGGCGATCCAGAAGCGCCTCGAGTCCTTCGACCTCGAGGGTGAGGCGGAGCTCCTCCGCGACATCATCCAGAACGGCAAGGGCCAGCGGAAGACCCGGGCGCTCAAGCGCCTCAAGGTGGTCAGCGCGTTCCTCACCACGGACAACAAGCCGCAGGGCATGGTCCTCGACGCCGTCCCGGTGATCCCGCCGGAGCTGCGCCCGATGGTGCAGCTGGACGGTGGCCGCTTCGCGACCTCCGACCTCAACGACCTGTACCGCCGTGTGATCAACCGCAACAACCGCCTCAAGCGCCTGCTTGACCTCGGTGCGCCGGAGATCATCGTCAACAACGAGAAGCGCATGCTCCAGGAGGCTGTGGACTCGCTGTTCGACAACGGCCGCCGCGGCCGTCCCGTGACGGGTCCGGGCAACCGCCCGCTCAAGTCGCTCTCGGACATGCTCAAGGGCAAGCAGGGCCGGTTCCGCCAGAACCTGCTCGGCAAGCGCGTCGACTACTCGGGCCGTTCGGTCATCGTCGTCGGCCCGCAGCTCAAGCTGCACCAGTGCGGCCTGCCCAAGCAGATGGCCCTCGAGCTGTTCAAGCCGTTCGTCATGAAGCGGCTCGTTGACCTCAACCACGCGCAGAACATCAAGAGCGCCAAGCGGATGGTGGAGCGCTACCGCCCGCAGGTGTGGGACGTGCTCGAGGAGATCATCACCGAACACCCGGTGCTGCTCAACCGTGCACCCACCCTCCACCGCCTCGGCATCCAGGCCTTCGAGCCGCAGCTCGTCGAGGGCAAGGCCATCCAGCTCCACCCGCTCGTCTGCGCGGCGTTCAACGCTGACTTCGACGGTGACCAGATGGCTGTGCACCTGCCGCTGAGCCCGGAGGCACAGGCCGAGGCGCGCATCCTCATGCTCTCCTCGAACAACATCCTCAAGCCGTCGGACGGCCGTCCGGTGAC
Organism: Sinomonas halotolerans; assembly: GCF_039615075.1. Classification (NCBI taxonomy): domain Bacteria; kingdom Bacillati; phylum Actinomycetota; class Actinomycetes; order Micrococcales; family Micrococcaceae; genus Sinomonas; species Sinomonas halotolerans. Next base: position 180,725 of record NZ_JBDFRB010000004.1, read on the forward strand.
CCTGCCCTCGCAGGACATGATCATCGGCCTGTACCACCTGACGACCAAGCGCGAGGGTGCCGCAGGCGAGGGCCGTGTGTTCTCGTCGGTGGCCGAGGCGATCATGGCGCACGACGCCCGTGAGCTCCACCTCAACGCGAAGATCCGGATCCGCCTCGACGGCTTCGTCCCCTCGGCAGAGCGTCCCGCCCCCGAAGGGTGGGAGGCCGGCCAGCCGGCTCTCGTCGAGACCTCGCTCGGCCAGGTGCTCTTCAACGAGACCCTGCCCGAGGACTACCCGTGGGTCGAGGCCGTCGCGGACAAGGGCCAGCTCTCCAAGATCGTCAACGACCTCGCGGAGCGCTACCCGAAGGTCGTCACGGCGGCCACGCTGGACAACCTCAAGGACGCAGGCTTCTACTGGGCCACTCGCTCGGGTGTCACAGTCGCCGTCTCGGACATCGCGGTGCCCGAGGCCAAGCCGGAGATCCTGGCCGGCTACGAGGAGCGTGCGGCGAAGATCCAGAGCCAGTACGACAAGGGTCTGATCGACGACGAGGAGCGCCGCTCCGAGCTCATCGAGATCTGGGACAAGGCGACCACGGAGATCGCGTCGGTCATGCGCGATTCCATGCCGAAGATGAACACCATCAACCGCATGGTCTCCTCCGGTGCCCGAGGCAACTGGATGCAGGTCCGCCAGATCGCGGGCATCCGCGGCCTCGTGGCCAACCCGAAGGGCGAGATCATCCCGCGTCCGATCAAGTCCTCGTACCGTGAGGGCCTCTCGGTGCTCGAGTACTTCATCGCGACGCACGGTGCCCGCAAGGGCCTCGCCGACACCGCTCTCCGTACCGCCAACTCGGGCTACCTGACCCGTCGTCTGGTGGATGTGTCGCAGGACGTGATCGTGCGCGAGGAGGACTGCGAGACCGAGCGAGGCCTCGTCGTCACCATCGCGGTGCCGGACCACAACGGCGAGCTCGTCCGCGAGGAGAACGTCGAGAACACGGCGTACACGCGCACCCTGGCGGTCGACGTCGTCGGCCCCGAGGGCAACGTGCTCGCCGAGGCCGGCGCCGACCTGGGCGACGTGCTCATCAACGGGCTCGTGGAGGCCGGGATCACCGAGATCCGCGTCCGCTCCGTGCTCACGTGCGAGTCCGCCGTCGGCACCTGCGCCAAGTGCTACGGCCGTTCGCTCGCCTCGGGCAAGCTCGTGGACATCGGCGAGGCCGTCGGCATCATCGCGGCCCAGTCGATCGGTGAGCCGGGCACGCAGCTGACCATGCGTACCTTCCACACCGGTGGTGCCGTGTCCGCGTCCGGCGGCGAGGACATCACGCAGGGTCTTCCCCGTATCCAGGAGCTCTTCGAGGCCCGCACCCCCAAGGGTGTGGCCCCGATCGCCGAGGCGGCCGGCCGCATCACGATCGAGGACACCGAGAAGCAGCTGCGCCTCGTCCTGACCCCGGACGACGGCTCGGAGGAGATCGCGTACCCGGTCTCGCGCCGTGCCCGGCTCCTGGTCGAGGACGGCGACCGTGTCGAGGTGGGCCAGCGCCTGCTCAACGGCCCGGTCGACCCGAAGCAGGTCCTGCGCATCCAGGGCCCGCGCGAGGCGCAGAAGTTCCTCGTCGACGAGGTCCAGGGCGTGTACCGCAGCCAGGGCATCGGCATCCACGACAAGCACGTGGAGGTGATCGTCCGCCAGATGCTGCGCCGTATCACGGTCATCGAGTCCGGCGACACGGACCTGCTCCCGGGCGAGCTGGCCGAGTCGCGCCGCTACCGCGACGAGAACCGCCGCGTGGTGTCCGAGGGCAAGAAGCCGGCCTCCGGCCGTCCCGAGCTCATGGGCATCACCAAGGCGTCGCTCGCCACGGAGTCCTGGCTGTCGGCCGCGTCGTTCCAGGAGACCACGCGTGTCCTCACGCAGGCCGCGATGGAGGCCAAGAGCGACCCGCTGCTGGGCCTCAAGGAGAACGTCATCATCGGCAAGCTCATCCCGGCCGGCACTGGCCTCCCGCGCTACACGGAGGTCAATGTCGAGCCGACGGAGGAGGCCAAGGCGACGCTCTTCACCGGCCCGAGTGCGTTCAGCGACTTCGCGTACGACCCGCTGAACGGCGACGGCGTCCAGGAGTTCCACGCGATCCCGCTGGACGACTACGACCTCGGCGGCGACTTCCGCTGATCGGTCTGCGCGTCCGCTGCGGTCGGCGTGAGGCCCAGGCCTGAAGCACGACGGCGGCACGCTCCACTGACGGCCGGCGTCCCCTTTCGCAGGGGGCGCCGGCCGTTCGGCGTCCTGCCTGCCCCCGCCCCGCCGAGGTGGGGGTTTGGACCGCCGAGGTGGGGGTTTGGACCGCCGAGGCGGGGGCCTTGACCGCCGAGATGGGCTGGCCGGATCGGGGCGCTGCGGTCCGGTTTAAGGGATGGAGCCGCATCGTGGTAGGCTTTCTTCGATTGTTTCTGTGTGGCAGTGGATGAAGGCCGTCGCAGCCGAGTGCAAGCACCGATCGGTGCGCAGCGGTGAGGACGGGGCCTGTTTCCGGGTTGCGGGGTTGGTGCGCAACGAATGCCACACTTTTGCACGCCTACGGTCGGTTGCCGCAGCGAGTGCGAAGCAACCGACAGCGTCCGCCGAACCCGCGAGGGTGGCGTGGGCGAACAGTTCAACGAAGTACGGAGAACACGAAAGTGCCTACTATTCAGCAGCTGGTCCGCAAGGGCCGCGCGCCGAAGGTCTCCAAGACCAAGGCTCCTGCCCTCAAGGGCAACCCCATGCGCCGCGGCGTGTGCACCCGTGTGTACACGACGACCCCGAAGAAGCCGAACTCCGCGCTCCGCAAGGTCGCCCGTGTCCGCCTCACCGGTGGCGTCGAGGTCACGGCGTACATCCCGGGCGTCGGCCACAACCTCCAGGAGCACTCCATCGTGCTCGTTCGCGGCGGCCGTGTGAAGGACCTTCCGGGTGTCCGCTACAAGATCGTCCGCGGTGCACTCGACACCCAGGGTGTCAAGAACCGCCAGCAGGCCCGCAGCCGCTACGGCGCGAAGAAGGAGAAGAAGTAATGCCTCGCAAGGGTCCTGCCCCCAAGCGTCCGCTCGTCGTCGACCCGGTCTACGGCTCGCCGCTCGTGACGCAGCTCATCAACAAGGTCCTCGTGGACGGCAAGAAGTCCACGGCAGAGCGCATCGTCTACGGCGCCCTCGAGGGTGCCCGCCAGAAGACGGGCGGAGACCCCGTCGCCGCGCTCAAGAAGGCCATGGACAACGTCCGCCCGACCCTCGAGGTCCGTTCCCGCCGTGTCGGTGGCGCGACCTACCAGGTGCCGGTCGAGGTCAAGCCGGGCCGCGCCACGGCGCTCGCCCTCCGCTGGCTCGTCGGCTACTCGAAGGCCCGCCGCGAGAAGACGATGACCGAGCGTCTCCAGAACGAGATCCTCGACGCCTCGAACGGCCTCGGTGCCGCTGTGAAGCGCCGCGAGGACACTCACAAGATGGCCGAGTCGAACAAGGCCTTCGCCCACTACCGCTGGTAAGACCAGGATTCGCCGCCGGCTCCTCGCGAGCCGGCGGCGAATGTGCAGCCAATTAGGGACAAACAGGGAGACACCGTGGCACTGGACGTGCTTACCGACCTCAGCAAGGTCCGCAATATCGGCATCATGGCGCACATCGATGCCGGCAAGACCACCACGACCGAGCGCATCCTCTTCTACACGGGCGTGAACCACAAGATCGGCGAGACGCACGACGGTGCCTCGACGACCGACTGGATGGAGCAGGAGAAGGAGCGCGGCATCACCATCACGTCCGCGGCCGTGACCTGCTTCTGGAACAAGAACCAGATCAACATCATCGACACCCCCGGCCACGTGGACTTCACGGTCGAGGTCGAGCGCTCCCTGCGCGTGCTCGACGGTGCCGTTGCCGTCTTCGACGGCAAGGAAGGCGTCGAGCCGCAGTCCGAGACGGTGTGGCGCCAGGCGGACAAGTACAACGTCCCGCGCATCTGCTTCGTCAACAAGATGGACAAGCTCGGTGCCGACTTCTACTTCACGGTCGACACGATCGTGAAGCGCCTCGGTGCCAAGCCGCTCGTCATGCAGCTCCCGATCGGTGCCGAGAACGACTTCGTCGGCGTCGTCGACCTGCTCTCCATGAAGGCCTTCGTGTGGCCGGGCGACGCCAAGGGCGACGTGACCATGGGTGCTGCGTACGAGACCCGCGAGATCCCGGCCGACCTCCAGGAGAAGGCCGAGGAGTACCGCGCCCAGCTCGTCGAGGCCGCCGCCGAGGCGTCCGAGGAGCTCATGGAGAAGTACCTCGAGGGCGAAGAGCTCACGATCGACGAGCTCAAGGCCGGCATCCGCAAGCTCACGGTCAACTCGGAGATCTACCCGGTCTTCTGTGGCTCCGCGTTCAAGAACCGCGGTGTGCAGCCGATGCTCGACGCTGTCATCGACTTCCTCCCCTCGCCCCTCGACGTGCCCGCCATGATCGGCCACGACCCGAAGGACGAGTCGGTCGAGATGACCCGCAAGCCGAGCGCCGACGAGCCGTTCTCGGCCCTCGCGTTCAAGATCGCGGCGCACCCGTTCTTCGGCCAGCTCAACTTCATCCGCGTGTACTCGGGCAAGGCGACCTCCGGTCTCCAGGTCCTGAACTCCACGAAGGGCAAGAAGGAGCGTCTGGGCAAGCTCTTCCAGATGCACGCCAACAAGGAGAACCCGGTCGACGAGGTCTCGGCGGGCCACATCTACGCCGTGATCGGCCTCAAGGACACCACGACGGGCGACACGCTCTGCGACGTCAGCAACCCGATCGTCCTCGAGTCGATGACCTTCCCGGAGCCCGTGATCTTCGTCGCCATCGAGCCGAAGACCAAGGGCGACCAGGAGAAGCTCTCCACCGCCATCCAGAAGCTCTCCGCTGAGGACCCGACGTTCACCGTCTCCCTCAACGAGGAGACCGGCCAGACCGAGATCGGCGGCATGGGCGAGCTCCACCTCGACATCCTCGTGGACCGCATGCGCCGCGAGTTCAAGGTCGAGGCCAACGTGGGCAAGCCGCAGGTGGCGTACCGCGAGACCATCAAGAAGAAGGTCGAGAAGGTCGACTTCACGCACAAGAAGCAGACTGGTGGTTCTGGCCAGTTCGCCAAGGTGCAGGTCACCTTCGAGCCCCTCGACACCGCCGAGGGCACGTTCTACGAGTTCGTGAACGCCGTCACCGGTGGCCGCGTCCCGCGCGAGTACATCCCGAGCGTGGACGCCGGCATCCAGGACGCCATGCAGTTCGGCATCCTGGCGGGCTACCCGATGGTCGGCGTCAAGGCGTCGCTCATCGACGGTGCCTACCACGACGTCGACTCCTCGGAGATGGCGTTCAAGATCGCCGGTTCGCAGGTGTTCAAGGAGGGTGCACGCCGCGCCAACCCTGTCATCCTCGAGCCGCTCATGGCCGTCGAGGTCCGCACGCCCGAGGAGTACATGGGCGACGTGATCGGCGACCTCAACAGCCGCCGTGGCCAGATCCAGGCCATGGAGGACGCTGTCGGCGTCAAGGTCATCCGCGCCCTCGTGCCGCTGTCCGAGATGTTCGGCTACATCGGCGACCTGCGCTCGAAGACCCAGGGCCGTGCTGTCTACTCGATGCAGTTCGACAGCTACTCCGAGGTCCCGAAGGCTGTCGCCGACGAGATCATCCAGAAGTCGCGCGGCGAGTAGTTCTGGACCGCGGCTCCCCGCCGTCGTGCGCGCCACAGCGCAGCAGTTGCGCAGCACAGCGCGCACGACGGCGGGGGGTCGCCCTCCGCGCGGGGGCCCATCTCCCGCGTGATTTCATGAAAGACAAAGCCCCCAGTAGACTTGCGAGAGTTTCAGTTGCGACAAGCGCGGCTGGAAGCAGTCTTCTGAAAACGTTCTAGGAGGAACCTGTGGCGAAGGCAAAGTTCGAGCGGACTAAGCCGCACGTCAACATCGGCACCATCGGTCACGTTGACCACGGTAAGACGACGCTGACTGCTGCCATCTCGAAGGTGCTTGCCGACAAGTACCCGGATCTCAACGAGCAGCGCGACTTCGCGCAGATCGACTCGGCTCCCGAGGAGCGCCAGCGCGGTATCACGATCAACATCGCGCACATCGAGTACCAGACGGAGAAGCGTCACTACGCCCACGTCGATGCTCCGGGTCACGCTGACTACATCAAGAACATGATCACGGGTGCGGCGCAGATGGACGGCGCCATCCTCGTGGTTGCCGCCACCGACGGCCCGATGGCCCAGACCCGCGAGCACGTTCTGCTCGCGCGCCAGGTTGGCGTTCCCTACCTCCTCGTCGCCCTCAACAAGGCCGACATGGTCGAGGACGAGGAGCTTCTGGACCTCGTCGAGATGGAGGTGCGCGAGCTCCTCTCCTCGCAGGGCTTCGACGGCGACAACGCCCCGGTCATCCGCGTCTCGGGCCTCAAGGCCCTCGAGGGCGACCCCCAGTGGGTCAAGTCCGTCGAGGAGCTCATGGAGGCTGTGGACGAGAACGTCCCGGACCCGGTCCGTGACCGCGACAAGCCGTTCCTCATGCCGATCGAGGACGTCTTCACCATCACCGGCCGTGGCACGGTCGTGACGGGCCGCGCCGAGCGCGGAACCCTCGCGATCAACTCCGAGGTCGAGATCGTCGGTATCCGCCCGGTCCAGAAGACCACGGTCACCGGTATCGAGATGTTCCACAAGCAGCTCGACGAGGCATGGGCCGGCGAGAACTGTGGCCTCCTCCTCCGCGGCATCAAGCGCGAGGACGTGGAGCGCGGCCAGGTTGTCGTCAAGCCGGGCTCGATCACCCCCCACACCGACTTCGAGGCGAACGTCTACATCCTCTCCAAGGACGAGGGTGGGCGTCACAACCCGTTCTACTCGAACTACCGCCCGCAGTTCTACTTCCGTACCACGGACGTGACCGGCGTCATCACCCTCCCCGAGGGCACCGAGATGGTCATGCCCGGCGACAACACTGAGATGACCGTTGCGCTCATCCAGCCGATCGCTATGGAGGAGGGCCTCGGCTTCGCCATCCGTGAGGGTGGCCGCACCGTTGGCTCGGGCCGCGTCACCAAGATCATCAAGTAGTCTCTGAAGGACTGCAGCCTTCGGGCTGATCTGGGGAAGACCCCGTCGCATCCGCGGCGGGGTCTTCCTCTGTCTGCAGCCCTATGCCTGCGTGGGGTCCGGTGTCTGGGCAGCAGCTGGCTCTTCACGCCGCGCCCGGCCCTGCGCGAGCCGGCGGAGCCAGTAGTACGAGGCCTTGGGGGAGCGCTCCTGGGTCTCGAAGTCCACGTGGACCAGCCCGAACCGCTGCGTGTAGCCGGCAGCCCACTCGAAGTTGTCCATGAGGGTCCAGACGTACCAGCCCCTGAGGTCAACCCCGGCGGCGGGTCCTCCGTCCTCCACCGCGGCGAGCGCCGCCTCGAGGTGGCCGGCGAGGTATTCGATCCGCTCGTCGTCGTACAGCAGGCCGTCCGACTGGGCGGGCTCGGGGAAGCTTGCGCCGCTCTCCGTGATGAAGACCGGAGGGAGCGCGTCCCCGTAGCGCCTGCGGAGTTCGCCGAGCACCACACCGCAGTGCTCGGGGGAGATGGGCCAGCCGAAGCCGGTGCTCGCGTACTCGGGGAAGTCTGCGAGGTGGAACGGGATGTTCTTCATCGCCTTCGTCGGCTTGACCCCATCCGGGGTCGGGCCCGGCCCGGAGCGGATCCGGGCCGGGTAGTAGTAGTTGACGCCGTAGAAGTCGAGCGGCTGGTGGATCGTGGCGAGGTCCTCGGGCCGCGGGTCCCTGAGCGCGTGGAAGAACTTGCGCGCGAGGAACGGCGGCTTGGGGTAGCGTCCCAGGAGGACCGGGTCGGCGTAGAGGCGGTTGACCATGAGGTCCACCACGCGGGCGTGGACCCAGTCGAGCAGGTTCATGCCCGCGGGGTGCACGGGCGCGTGCATGTTCGTGATGCCGATCTCGCCCTTCGCCCCCGCCGCGCGGACGGCCTGGACGGCGAGGCCGTGGGCCAGGAGCTGGTGGTGGACTGCGGGCATCGCGTCGAACAGCATCTGCTTTCCCGGCGCGTGGATGCCCACAGCGTAGCCGTTGAGGGTCACCGAGACCGGCTCGTTGAGCGTGACCCAGCGGTCCACGCGGTCCCCGAGCCTGCGGGCGGCCTCGGCGGAGTACTCGCCGAACCTCTGGGCGGTCTCGCGGCTGAGCCACCCGCCGTCCTGCTCGAGCGGCAGGGGTGTGTCCCAGTGGTAGAGGGTCGCCATGGGGGAGAGGCCCTGCTCGAGCATCGTGTCCACGAGCCGGTCGTAGAAGTCCCACCCCTTCTCGTTCCACGCGCCGCGCCCGTCCGGCTGGACGCGCGGCCAGGCGATGGAGAAGCGGTAGGAGTCGACGCCGAGCTCCGCGGCCAGGCGCAGGTCCGCGCCGGAGCGGTGGTAGTGGTCGCACGCGGTCTCGGCGGTGTGGCCGTGCGCGATCGCGCCCGGCTTCGCGGTGAAGGCGTCCCAGCCGCTGGGCCCGCGCCCGTCCTCGGCGAGCGCGCCCTCGATCTGGAAGGCGGCCGTCGCCACTCCCAGCACGAAGCCGGGCGGGATGCGGGCTGCGAGACGGTCGACGGCGGAGGGGACCGGGGCGGGCTCCTCGCCCTCCACGGGGGGCTCTCCGGGCGGGCGCTCGTCTGGGGGAACGGCCAGTCCGAGCGGCACCTGGGCGGGGGCACCGTCCTCGGGCGCTGTCCCGGGAGGGGGTGCTGGATCGTCGGCGCCTGTGCCGTGCTGCGGTTCCGCGGACATGGGACCATGATCCTCAGCTGCGCGGGCGAGGGCAATGGGACTGGCCGGGAAGCAGGCTGGCCCGCAGCCGCAGCCGCAGCCGCAGCCGCAGCCGCAGCCGTGGCCGATTGGCGCTTGGCGTGGATGTCTGGCAGACTAGATGAGTTGTTCAAGCGCTTCTTCGCGTCCCGATCCGGATAATGCCGGGTGCAGGGTCCAGGCTGAAGCCCAAATATGACCCACTTCCGCAGAATAGCTACGGGTACGTGCGTGCGAAAATCACGACACGCCCGACCGCGGGGGTCGGAGAGGCCGGCTGGCTGAGGAACCCGGGAACCCGGATTCAGCCCGCGCGGCCAGTGGTGGTCACGACCTTGAATGCCTCGGCAGCCACGAGCAGCTGAAACCGAACAGTGCAGTGCTAGACAGACGAAAGCGAGTCAGGCGATATGGCGGGACAGAAGATCCGCATCCGGCTGAAGTCGTACGACCACGAGGTCATCGACACTTCGGCTCGGAAGATCGTTGAGACGGTCACGCGCGCAGGCGCAACGGTGGTCGGCCCCGTGCCGCTGCCGACGGAGAAGAACGTTTACTGCGTCATCCGTTCTCCGCACAAGTACAAGGACAGCCGGGAGCACTTCGAGATGCGCACCCACAAGCGGCTGATCGACATCATCGACCCGACGCCGAAGGCCGTCGACTCGCTCATGCGTCTCGACCTGCCGGCTGACGTCAACATCGAAATCAAGCTCTAGAGGGAGGTGCTGAGAGAACTATGACCGCTACCCGCAATGTGAAGGGCCTGCTGGGCACGAAGCTCGGCATGACCCAGGTCTGGGACGAGAACAACAAGCTCATCCCCGTCACTGTCGTTAAGGCCGACTCCAACGTCGTCACCCAGCTGCGCAACGCCGAGACCGATGGCTACGCCGCGGTCCAGATCGGCTACGGCCAGATTGACCCGCGCAAGGTCAACAAGCCGCTCTCCGGCCACTTCGAGAAGGCAGGCGTGACCCCCCGCCGCCACCTCGTCGAGGTCCGCACCGCCGACGCCGACTCCTACGGCCTCGGCCAGGAGCTCTCGGTCGAGCTCTTCGAGGCCGGCCAGAAGATCGATGTCGTCGGCACCACCAAGGGCAAGGGCTTCGCCGGTGTCATGAAGCGTCACGGCTTCTCCGGCGTCGGTGCCTCCCACGGTGCCCACAAGAACCACCGCAAGCCCGGTTCCATCGGTGCCTGCGCCACCCCGGGCCGCGTCTTCAAGGGCCTCCGCATGGCCGGTCGCATGGGCAACGTGCGCCAGACCACCATGAACCTCACCGTCCACGCCGTGGACGCCGAGAAGTCGCTGCTCCTCATCAAGGGTGCCCTGCCGGGTGCCCGCGGCTCGGTCGTCCTCGTCCGCACCGCCGTGAAGGGAGCCTGAACCCATGGCTAACGCAACTGTCAAGGTCGATCTCCCCGCCGAGATCTTCGACGTCCAGACCAACGTGCCGCTGCTGCACCAGGTCGTCGTCGCCCAGCTTGCCGCTGCCCGCCAGGGCACGCACAAGGTCAAGGGCCGCGGCGAGGTCTCCGGCGCCGGCCGCAAGCCGTTCAAGCAGAAGGGCACCGGCCGCGCCCGCCAGGGTTCGATCCGCGCCCCGCACATGACCGGTGGTGGCGTCGTCCACGGGCCGACCCCGCGCGACTACAGCCAGCGCACCCCCAAGAAGATGAAGGCCGCCGCCCTCCGCGGTGCGCTCTCGGACCGCGCCCGCAACGGCCGCATCCACGTCGTGGAGTCCCTCGTCTCCGGCGAGAAGCCGAACACGAAGGGCGCCATCGAGGTGCTTCGCTCCGTGACCGAGCGCAAGAACGTGCTGGTCGTGCTCGACCGCGCTGACGAGCTCGGCGCCCTCTCGGTGCGCAACCTCACCGAGGTGCACGCGCTGTACGCGGACCAGCTCAACACGTACGACGTGCTCGTCTCCGACGACGTGGTCTTCACGAAGGCCGCCTTCGATGCGTTCGTCGCGGCGAAGACCCAGACCGAGGAGGGCTCCAAGTGAGCAGCACCTACAAGGACCCGCGCGACGTCATCCTCGCGCCGGTCGTCTCCGAGAAGAGCTACGGCCTGATCGACGAGGGCAAGTACACGTTCCTCGTGGACCCGCGCTCGAACAAGACCGAGATCAAGCTGGCGATCGAGAAGATCTTCTCGGTCAAGGTGGACTCGATCAACACCATCAACCGTGCCGGCAAGCGCAAGCGCACCAAGTTCGGGTGGGGGCAGCGCAAGAGCACCAAGCGTGCGATTGTCACCCTCAAGGACGGCGCGATCGACATCTTCGGCGGTCCGCTCGCCTGAGCGGAGACCACTTTAACGAGGAACAGGTAAATGGCAATCCGTAACTACAAGCCGACTACGCCGGGCCGCCGTGGCTCGAGCGTGGCCGACTTCGCAGAGATCACGCGTTCGACCCCGGAGAAGTCCCTGGTTCGTCCGCTCCCCAAGAAGGGCGGCCGCAACAACAGCGGCAAGATCACCACCCGTCACAAGGGTGGTGGCCACAAGCGCCAGTACCGTCTGATCGACTTCCGTCGCCACGACAAGGACGGCGTCGACGCCAAGGTCGCGCACATCGAGTACGACCCGAACCGCACGGCGCGCATCGCGCTCCTGCACTACGTGGACGGCACGAAGCGCTACATCATCGCGCCGAACAAGCTCTCCCAGGGCGACATCGTCGAGTCCGGCCCGGACGCCGACATCAAGCCCGGCAACAACCTCCCGCTCCGGAACATCCCGGTCGGTACGGTCATCCACGCCGTCGAGCTCCGCCCCGGTGGCGGCGCGAAGATGGCCCGCTCGGCCGGTGCCTCGGTCCAGCTCGTGGCCCGCGAGGGCAAGTTCGCCCAGCTGCGCCTGCCCTCGGGCGAGGTCCGCAACGTCGACGTGCGCTGCCGCGCCACGGTCGGCGAGGTCGGCAACGCCGAGCAGTCCAACATCAACTGGGGCAAGGCCGGCCGCATGCGCTGGAAGGGCGTCCGCCCGACCGTCCGCGGTGTCGCGATGAACCCGGTTGACCACCCGCACGGTGGTGGTGAGGGCAAGACGTCCGGTGGTCGTCACCCCGTCAACCCCAACGGCAAGCCCGAGGGCCGCACCCGCCGCCCGAACAAGGCGAGCGACAAGCTCATTGTCCGTCGTCGTCGTACTGGCAAGAACAAGCGATAGGAGCCTGGACACATGCCACGCAGCCTGAAGAAGGGTCCCTTCGTTGACCAGCACCTCTTCGTGAAGGTCGCCAAGGAAAACGAGAAGGGCACCAAGAACGTCATCAAGACTTGGTCCCGCCGCTCGATGATCGTCCCCGACATGCTCGGGCACACGATCGCCGTGCACGACGGACGCAAGCACGTCCCGGTCTTCGTCACCGAGTCGATGGTCGGGCACAAGCTCGGCGAATTCGCCCCGACGCGGACTTTCCGCGGCCACGTGAAGGACGACAAGAAGGGCAAGCGCCGCTGACCCCTGCCGCAAGGCAGGCCCAGCAGCGCTGAGCTCTGAGAAAGAGAAGGAAAGCAATGGAAGCCAAGGCAATTGCGCGCCACATCCGCGTAACGCCGATGAAGGCCCGGCGCGTCGTCAACCTTGTTCGTGGCAAGCAGGCGAATGAGGCGCTGGCGATCCTGAAGTTCGCCCAGCAGGCGGCTTCGGAGCCGGTGTACAAGGTGCTCGCGTCCGCGATGGCCAACGCCCGTGTCCTCGCCGACCGCGACGGTGTCGCGTTCGACGAGAGCGACCTCTACATCAGCGAGGCGTTCGTCGACGAGGGTCCGACCATGAAGCGGTTCCAGCCGCGTGCCCAGGGCCGCGCGTACCGCATCAACAAGCGCACCAGCCACATCACCGTGGTCGTCGCGACGCCCGAGAACGAGGAGGCCCGGTAAATGGGACAGAAGGTCAACCCCCACGGGTTCCGACTCGGCATCACCACCGACCACGTCTCGCACTGGTTTGCCGACAGCAACAAGCCCGGTCAGCGCTACAAGGACTTCGTCCGTGAGGACGTCAAGATCCGCCAGCTCATGACCACGGGCATGGAGCGCGCCGGCATCGCCAAGGTCGAGATCGAGCGCACCCGCGACCGCGTCCGCGTGGACATCCACACGGCCCGTCCGGGCATCGTGATCGGCCGCCGTGGCGCCGAGGCGGACCGCATCCGCGGCGAGCTCGAGAAGCTCACCGGCAAGCAGGTCCAGCTGAACATCCTCGAGGTCAAGAACCCCGAGATCGAGGCACAGCTCGTCGCCCAGGGCATCGCGGAGCAGCTCTCGAGCCGCGTCGCGTTCCGCCGCGCCATGAAGAAGGCCATGCAGTCGGCGCAGCGCGCCGGTGCCAAGGGCATCCGCGTGGCCTGCTCGGGCCGTCTCGGCGGCGCCGAGATGTCCCGCTCGGAGTTCTACCGCGAGGGTCGCGTGCCGCTGCACACGCTCCGCGCGAACATCGACTACGGCTTCTACGAGGCCAAGACCACCTTCGGCCGCATCGGTGTGAAGGTCTGGATCTACAAGGGCGATGTGACCTCCAAGGAGCTCGCGGCCCAGGCTGCTGCCGCTCCGTCCCGCGGCCGTGGCGACCGAGGCGACCGTCCGGGCCGCCCCGGTGGCGAGCGCCGTCGTCGTCCGTCTGGCGACCGCCAGGCCCCGGCCGCCCAGGCTGAGGCCCCGGCCGCCGAGGCCGCTGCTCCGGCAGCAGAAGGAGGAGAGGCTTAAATGCTTATCCCGCGTCGTGTGAAGCACCGCAAGCAGCACCACCCCGGCCGTGCCGGCGCTGCGACCGGTGGCACCAAGGTCACCTTCGGCGAGTTCGGCATCCAGGCCCTCTCCCCGGCGTACGTGACCAACCGCCAGATCGAGTCCGCTCGTATCGCCATGACCCGTCACATCAAGCGTGGCGGCAAGGTGTGGATCAACATCTACCCGGACCGTCCGCTGACCAAGAAGCCTGCCGAGACCCGCATGGGTTCCGGTAAGGGTTCGCCGGAGTGGTGGGTCGCCAACGTCAAGCCGGGCCGTGTGCTCTTCGAGCTCTCCGGTGTGAACGAAGAGGTGGCGCGCGAGGCCCTCCGCCTTGCCATCCACAAGCTCCCGTTGAAGGCGCGCATCGTGCGCCGCGAAGGTGGTGAATGAGAATGGCAGTCGGTTCGAAGGACCTGACCGCTTCCAAGCTCGATGAGCTGGACAACGAGCACCTGTTCGATGAGCTCAAGAAGGCCAAGGAAGAGCTGTTCAACCTGCGCTTCCAGTCGGCCACCGGCCAGCTCGAGAACCACGGCCGCCTGCGCGCCGTGAAGAAGGACATCGCTCGCATCTACACCGTCCTGCGCGAGCGCGAGCTCGGCATCCGCGCCGAGGCGACCCCCGCGGTCGTCGAGGCCAAGGACGAGAAGAAGGCTGAGAAGAAGGCCGAGAAGAAGGCCGCCAAGGCTGAGAAGGCCGAGGAGGACGCCAAGTGAGCGAGCAGGAAAACCAGGAGAACACTGTGGCGGAGAACGCTGCCTCTGCCCACCACGATCGTGGTTACCGCAAGACCGCCCGCGGCTACGTCGTGTCCGACAAGATGGACAAGACGATCGTCGTCGAGGTCGAGGACCGCGTGAAGCACTCGCTGTACGGCAAGGTCATCCGCCGCACCGAGAAGCGCAAGGCCCACGACGAGAACAACACCGCCGGCATCGGCGACCTCGTTCTCATCGCGGAGACCCGTCCGCTGTCCGCCACCAAGCGGTGGCGCCTCGTCGAGATCCTCGAGAAGGCCAAGTAACCCTGGCCCCTTGCGGATCCCGCGATCAGGGCCCAGCGCCCGCCCGGAAGGCCCGTCCCCAGCAGGGGGCGGGCCTTCCGCCTTCCCCGCCCATCGTCTCGGGTACAGATCGGGCGCGCGTATCGGCGTTCCGGGTACGCGCGCGTCGGCACCTTCCCCGTCTCGGGTACAGGTATGGCCCCCGTAGCGGCGTTTCGGGTACGGCCGACGGCGGGAGGCCGCCCCGGGGCGGCGAGCGGCCGGCGTCGTGCGTACCCGAGACGGCCGAATCGCGTACTGATGTGTACCCGAGACGGTGGGGGTGGGGGCGTCGGGCTGATGCGGGGTGGACGCCGGGGCCGTGATACGATATTGAGCTTGTACGGGTGGCTCTGCCATGCCGTCAAACACCTCGTGAACTTTTCGTGCCACCGCATAATGCCCTTCTGCCGAAGGGGAGCGCCCCGGCGCTGCTCTCGGGCAGTAGGGGGTCACATGCGCGCGGCACGGAGGTTCAGGTCCGACTCTGGCCACATCCAGGCGGATCGAGAGACGCCCCATCAACCGTTCCGCAAGGCTCGTGCCGCAGCAGCACCGCGGCCCGAGAACCAGCGAGACGTAAGGAGTAGAAGTGATTCAGCAGGAGTCGCGGCTCAAGGTCGCCGACAACACGGGTGCGAAGGAAATCCTGACCATCCGCGTTCTCGGTGGATCCGGTCGCCGCTACGCAGGCATCGGCGACGTCATCGTCGCCACCGTCAAGGACGCGATCCCTGGCGGCAACGTCAAGAAGGGCGATGTGGTCAAGGCCGTCATCGTCCGTACCAAGAAGGAGCGCCGCCGCGCGGACGGCTCCTACATCAAGTTCGATGAGAACGCGGCAGTCATCCTCAAGAACGACGGCGACCCCCGTGGTACCCGCATCTTCGGCCCGGTGGGCCGCGAGCTGCGCGACAAGAAGTTCATGAAGATCGTCTCGCTGGCTCCGGAGGTGCTCTGACCCATGGGCGCAAAGATCAAGAAGGGCGACCTGGTCCAGGTCATCACCGGCTCCAAGGAGTCGAAGGGCAAGCAGGGCAAGGTCCTGAAGGTGTTCCCGGAGGAGAACCGCGTTCTCGTCGAGGGCATCAACCGGGTCACCAAGCACGTCAAGGCCGGCCAGACCCAGCGTGGCACCCAGACCGGCGGCATCGAGCAGGTCGAGGCCCCGATCCACGTCTCGAACGTGGCCCTCGTGGACCCCGAGACCAAGAAGCCGACCCGCGTCGGCTTCCGCCTCGAGACCGTGGAGAAGGACGGCGTCACGAAGACCGTCCGCATCCGCTACTCCAAGGCCACCGGGAAGGACATCTGATGACTGAGACTGTTCAGACTCCGGTCAAGGTCGTGCCGCGTCTCAAGACGAAGTACGCCGAGAGCATCAAGACCGCCCTTCAGGGCGAGTTCAACTACGAGAACGTCAACCAGGTCCCGCGCCTGGTCAAGGTTGTCGTGAACATGGGCGTCGGTGACGCCGCGAAGGACTCGAAGCTCATCGAGGGCGCTGTGCGCGACCTGACCCTCATCACGGGCCAGAAGCCGCAGGTCACCAAGGCCCGCAAGTCGATCGCCCAGTTCAAGCTGCGTGAGGGCATGCCGATCGGCGCCTTCGCAACGCTCCGCGGCGACCGCATGTGGGAGTTCGTGGACCGCCTGGTGACGCTCGCGCTGCCCCGTATCCGCGACTTCCGCGGCCTCTCGGGCAAGCAGTTCGACGGCAACGGCAACTACACGTTCGGCCTCACCGAGCAGGTCATGTTCCACGAGATCGATCAGGACAAGATCGACCGCCTCCGTGGCATGGACATCACGGTCGTCACGACCGCGAAGACCGACGCCGAAGGCCGTGCGCTCCTGAAGCACCTCGGCTTCCCGTTCAAGAACGAAGACTGAATCACTACGTGACAGGTCCACCCCGCGCCCCACGGGCCGGGAGGGAAACCGTCATGAGGAAGGGCACGAGCCCACATGACTATGACTGATCCCGTCGCAGACATGCTCACGCGTCTGCGCAACGCCAACGCGGCCTACCACGACTCGGTGACCATGCCGTCGTCGAAGCTCAAGGTCCGCGTGGCAGACATCCTGAAGGCCGAGGGCTACATCGCCGGCTACAAGGAAGAGGACGCCGAGGTCGGCAAGAAGCTGACCCTGGACCTCAAGTTCGGCCCGAACCGCGAGCGTTCGATCGCCGGTGTCCGCCGCATCTCCAAGCCGGGCCTCCGCGTGTACGCGAAGTCCACGAACCTCCCGCACGTCCTGGGCGGCCTCGGCATCGCCATCCTGTCTACCTCTTCTGGGCTCCTGACCGACCGTCAGGCCGCCAAGAAGGGCGTGGGCGGCGAAGTCCTCGCGTACGTCTGGTAAGGGAAGGAAGGAAGAAGATATGTCCCGCATTGGACGTCTCCCCATCACCGTCCCCGCCGGCGTCGAGGTCAAGGTCGACGGCTCCGTGGTGACCGTGAAGGGCGCCAAGGGCGAGCTGACCCACACTGTGGCCAGCCCGATCGAGGTTGCCATCGAGGACGCCACCATCTCGGTGACGCGCCCCAACGACGAGCGCATCTCGCGCTCGCTCCACGGCCTGACCCGCACGCTCATCTCGAACATGATCGAGGGCGTCACGAAGGGCTACGAGAAGAAGCTCGAGATCGTGGGCACCGGTTACCGCGTGCAGGCGAAGGGCTCGGACCTCGAGTTCGCGCTCGGCTTCTCGCACCCGGTGAACATCACTGCCCCCACGGGCATCACGTTCACGGTCGAGGGCCCGACCAAGTTCACGGTCGCCGGCATCGACAAGCAGCAGGTCGGTGAGGTCGCGGCCAACATCCGGAAGCTGCGCAAGCCCGACCCGTACAAGGGCAAGGGCATCCGCTACGCCGGCGAGGTTGTCCGCCGCAAGGTCGGAAAGGCTGGTAAGTAACCATGGGTCTGGGCATCAACAAGAAGCGCGTGGCCAAGTCCAAGCAGCAGGCTCGGGCTCGTCGCCACTTCCGCCTCCGGAAGCGGATCGTCGGCTCTGCCGAGCGTCCCCGCCTGGTCGTGAACCGCTCGTCGCGTCACGTCTTCGTCCAGGTCGTCGACGACAGCAAGGGCATCACCCTCGCGTCGGCGTCGACCCTCGAGGCCGACCTGCGCGCGTTCGACGGCGACAAGACCGCCAAGGCCAAGCGCGTGGGCGAGCTCGTCGCCGAGCGTGCCAAGGCTGCCGGCATCGAGGCCGTCGTGTTCGACCGCGGTGGCAACAAGTATCACGGCCGCGTGGCTGCGATCGCGGACGGCGCACGTGAAGGTGGGCTGACCCTGTGAGCGCAGAGAACGCAGTGAACGCAGAGAAGGTTAACGTGACCGAGCAGAATGCACCCGAGGCTTCGGCTGAGTCCGCTCCCGCCAACGAGGACCGCCGCGGCGGCCGCCGTGGCGAGGGTCGTGGCCAGGGCCGCGGCGACCGTGGTGGCCGTGGTGGCCGCGACAGCCGCGACGCCGAGAAGAGCCAGTTCATCGAGCGCGTGGTGACCATCAACCGCGTTGCCAAGGTCGTCAAGGGCGGCCGTCGCTTCAGCTTCACCGCCCTCGTGGTGGTGGGTGACGGCAACGGCATGGTCGGCGTCGGCTACGGCAAGGCCAAGGAGGTCCCCGCGGCGATCGCGAAGGGTGTCGAGGAGGCCAAGAAGTCCTTCTTCCGCGTCCCGCGCGTCGGCACCACCGTCCCGCACCTGGTGCAGGGTGAGGCCGCCGCTGGCGTCGTCATGCTGCGCCCGGCTGCCCCGGGTACCGGTGTGATCGCCGGTGGTCCGGTCCGCGCCGTGCTCGAGTGCGTCGGCATCCACGACGTCCTGTCGAAGTCCCTCGGGTCCTCGAACGCCATCAACATCGTCCACGCGACGGTGGAGGCGCTCAAGAACCTCGAGGAGCCGCAGGCCGTGGCCGCCCGCCGTGGCAAGGCCCTGGACGAGGTGGCCCCGGCTGCTCTGGTGCGCAACCTCCAGAACCAGAAGGCAGGTGCATGAGTCATGGCGAAGAACCTGGCTCCCTCCGACGCCACGTTGGAGATCACGCAGATCAAGGGCGTCATCGGCGCCAAGCAGAACCACCGCGACACGCTCCGTTCGCTCGGCCTGAAGCGGATCGGCCACACGGTCACCCGCAAGGCTGACGCTGTGACGGTCGGCATGCTCAACACGGTTCCGCACCTCGTGAAGGTTGAGGAGGCGAAGTAATGGCAGAGAACGAGAACAAGGGCTCCGAGAAGTCGACGGCGCTCAAGGTCCACCACCTGCGTCCGGCCGCTGGCGCCAAGACCGCGAAGACCCGTGTGGGTCGCGGTGAGGCGTCCAAGGGCAAGACCGCCGGTCGCGGCACCAAGGGCACGAAGGCCCGCTACCAGGTCAAGGCCGGCTTCGCAGGCGGGCAGCTCCCGCTGCACATGCGCCTGCCGAAGCTGCGCGGCTTCAAGAACCCGTTCCGGGTCGAGTACCAGGTGGTCAACCTGGACAAGCTCTCCGAGCTGTTCCCGGAGGGTGGCGAGGTCTCGGTCGAGGCCCTCGTCGCCAAGGGCGCTGTCCGCAAGAACGAGCCGGTGAAGGTTCTGGGCTCCGGCGACATCACCGTCAAGGTCGATGTCACCGCCCACGCCTTCTCGGCGTCCGCCGCGGAGAAGATCGCCGCAGCAGGCGGCTCCACCACCGTCCTCTGACGGAACCGGAGCGCGGCCTGACGCCGTGAGAATGAGGCCCCTGCCGGCGTCGTGCACCAGCACGACGGCGGCAGGGGCCTTCCGCGCTCAAGGCGCGACGGGCGCGCAGCGGGAGTTGATTATCGCAACGGGTTCCCTGCCGGTAGACTGCTGAGCTGGACCCCAGCCTCGTTCCGGCCACCCATGCCGCGGGGCTCTTGACCGTACATCCCTTGATAGGGGAGGAGAAGCGTGCTTTCTGCGATCGGCCGGGCTTTCCGGACGCCCGACCTGCGGCGCAAGCTGCTGTTCACGCTGGGCATCATCACCATCTTCCGCCTGGGCGCCTTCATCCCCGCGCCGGGGGTCAACTACGCCAACGTGCGCATGTGCCTCGATCCGTCGGTGACGGGCGAGCACCAGGGCATCTACCAGATGATGAACCTCTTCAGCGGCGGCGCCCTCCTGCAGGTCTCCGTGTTCGCGCTGGGGATCATGCCGTACATCACGGCGTCGATCATCGTGCAGCTCCTGCGCGTGGTGATTCCGCGGTTCCAGCAGCTCTACGAGGAGGGCGCGTCGGGGCAGAGCAAGCTCACGCAGTACACGCGCTACCTGACGATCGCCCTCGGCCTGCTCAACGCGACCACTCTGGTCTCGCTCGTGCGCTCGGGGCAGCTGTTCCCGAACTGCCAGCTGCCGATCATCCCGGACGAGAGCATCATCGCGACCCTGCTCGTGGTCATCACGCTGACGGCGGGCACAGGCCTCATCATGTGGCTCGGCGAGCTCGTCACCGAGAAGGGGATCGGCAACGGCATGTCGCTGCTGATCTTCACCTCGATCGTGGCGGCGTTCCCGACGGCGCTCGGCGCCATCTGGACGTCGAAGGGGCCGGGCACGTTCTTCCTGGTCCTCGCCATCGGCCTCGTGACGACCGCGCTCGTGATCTTCGTGGAGCAGTCGCAGCGCCGCGTGCCGGTGCAGTACGCGAAGCGCATGATCGGCCGCCGAACCGTGGGCGGTACCAGCACGTACATCCCGATCAAGGTCAACATGGCCGGTGTCATCCCGGTCATCTTCGCCTCGTCGATGCTGTACCTGCCCGCGCTCGTGGCGCAGTTCAACACCCCGTCGGACGGCTCGCCGATCCCGGGCTGGGTCGAGTGGATCAACAACAACCTCACGCGAGGCGACCACCCGGCCTACATGGTGGCGTACCTCGTGATGATCATCTTCTTCACATACTTCTATGTCGCGATCACCTTCAACCCTGAAGAGGTCTCCGACAACATGAAGAAGTACGGGGGCTTCATCCCCGGCATCCGTGCCGGGAAGCCCACTGCGGACTACCTGCAGTACGTACTTTCGCGCATCACCCTGCCGGGTGCGATCTACCTCGGCATTGTGGCTCTGATCCCGCTCATCGCCCTCGTGCTCGTGAACGCGAACCAGAACTTCCCGTTCGGCGGTACGTCGATCCTCATCATGGTGGGTGTGGGGCTTGAGACGGTCAAGCAGATCGATGCGCAGCTCCAACAGCGACACTACGAAGGACTACTGCGATGACGAGAATGCTGCTCATTGGCCCGCCCGGTTCCGGCAAGGGAACCCAGGCCGAACGGATCTCGGACCGCCTCGGCATCGTCGCGATCTCCACCGGCGACATCTTCCGCTACAACGTCAAGGAGCAGACGCCCCTCGGCCTTGAGGCGAAGAAGTACATGGATGCAGGCGACTTCGTTCCGGACTCGGTGACGAACGACATGGTGCGCGACCGCCTCGCGCAGGACGACGTGGCGAACGGCTTCCTCCTCGACGGCTACCCGCGCACCGTGGCGCAGGTCGAGTACCTCGACGGGATCCTCGCGGAGAATGGGCTCTCCCTCGATGTGGTCCTGCAGCTCACGGCGGACGACGAGGAGCTTGTGGCCCGTCTGCTGAACCGGGCGAAGGAGACCGGCCGCAGCGACGACACTGAGGACGTGATCCGTCACCGCCTCGAGCTGTACCACACGCAGACCGAGGCTGTGGTCGGCAAGTACGAGGAGCGCGGCGCGCTCACCCGCGTCGACGGCATCGGCGCCATCGACGAGGTCACGGACCGCGTGCTGAGCGCGATCAAGAATGACGGGGCTGCGGCGTAGGCGGCAGGCACGACGACGTGAGGCGCCGTCCGCGGGTTCAGTCCCGGGGGCGGCGCCTCGCCACTGCAATGAGGGCTGAGGGGAAGGAAGGGCGTCCGTGATCGGGCAGCGGAAGATCGAGTTCAAGAGCAACGCGCAGCTGCGCACCATGGCCGAGGCCGGTGTGCTCCTGAGCGCCGCGCTCGACGCCGCCGTTGCCGCGGCGGCCCCGGGCGTGACGACCGATGACATCGACGCCGCGTTCGCCGCCGTCGTCGATGAAGCCGGCGCCCAGTACAACTTCCTCGGCTACCACGGCTACCCCAAGCACATCTGCGCGTCCGTGAACGACGAGGTGGTCCACGGGATCCCCGGCCCGCGCAAGCTCGCCGAGGGTGACATCATCTCGATCGACGGAGGATGCGTGGTGCGCGGCTGGCACGCCGACTCCGCTCGCACCGTGATCGTGGGCGAGGGCGACCCCGAGGACGTCCGGCTGTCCGAGGTGACCCGGCAGGCGATGTGGCGGGGTATCGCCGCCTTCGCGCGCGCGACGCACATCGGCGACATCGGCGACGCGATCGATGACTACGTCTCGGCCCAGGACGGCGCGCCTCTGGGCATCCTCGAGGACTACGTCGGCCACGGCATCGGGTCCCAGATGCACATGGCGCCCGACGTCCTCAACTACCGCACCGGCCACCGCGGCGCGAAGATCAAGCCCGGGATGGCGCTCGCCATCGAGCCGATGCTCGTCCGCGGATCCATCGACACCAAGGTGCTCGACGACGAGTGGACCGTCGTGACGACGGACGGCTCCCGCGCGTCCCAGTGGGAGCACTCGGTGGCCCGGCACGCCGGCGGCATCTGGGTGCTCACGGCGCCCGACGGCGGGGCCTCCGAGCTGGAGCCGCTCGGCGTGACGCCCGTGCCGATTCCGGCCTGAGCCCGGGGTTCAGCAGCCCGCGCCCTCTGGGTTGACGTTGCAGTTGTCGGCGTAGAGCTTGACCTCGGAGCGCCAGACGCTGAGAGTTCGGGGCGCGCTGGGGATCTCGGCGGTGCCGGCGATGGGCTGGTAGGGGCCTCCGTCGACTGAGAACTCGCCGGTGAAGACCGTGGTGAGGCCTACGGTGAAGTCGCCGGTTGCGGTGTAGATGTGGCTCGTGACGGTCTTCTCGCCCCAGCGCTCTTCGGGGACGGGCCCACCAGGGTATCGAGTGACGAGGGTGGTGCCGTCGCCGTAGTCCCAGCGGTACTCGGACGGGGTGACCTTGATGTCCACCTTTCGCCCCAGGATGGTGATGGAGAAGGACTGCTCGGCCGGGTCGGCGTAGATGTTCGTCTCGGCGCCCTTGAGCGTATGACGGCCCGGCTGGGTTCCGAGCTTCGGCGCCACGATCGGGAGTTCGCGCAGCTGCTTCTCGGTGACGGCAATGACGACATCGCCGGGTCGCTGTGGCGGCTTTCCGGGGTAGAGACAGCTCTGGTCCAAGCGCTCCCACTGGGCGTTGGGCTTGCGCGTGTCGAGCCGCTCCCAATAGACCATTCGGCCGCCCGGCTCGGCCGAGCACTGGTCGTTCAGGATCTTGCAGACAATCGGGTTTAGATTCTCTACGTCTGCGGCGCAGGCTGGGCCATATGAATAGATATAGACATCGGCCACGCCTTCCACGGCTGGAAACTTGAAGGTGACGGAGCCGGTTTTCGTCCCGTTGGTTACGACCGAATCATCTCCGAACGCCGTACCCGAAGTTGCGGAGGCTGGGTCGGCACCGAGTAGCGTTACCACGGCCACAACAAGAGCAGCCCTCGCCGAACGGCGTCTCATGCGTTGCCTGCTTGAGCGGTCCTCCAGCCGGAACCATCAAACACTGCGTAGATGACTCTCGGGTCTTCGCTCGAGGACGCCTTATAGCTCTTGAGTACCTTCCCGTCCTTATCGAATCGCGTGGATGCTGACTCCTCCAAGAGAAAGTGGGCGGCTGCCTGACCAAGAGGGTCGAGCTTCATATTCGCAACGAAGCCTCGAAGCGTCCACTGGGGAGCAATTTCCCAACCGGCGCCAGCTGAAATCTTGGCTGCCCGGTCGATATATCCATTGCATATCTTACAATCGGGCTTGGAGATTTTCTTCAGCGGCTGTGAATCCCCCGTCTCCAGTGCGTAGGTGACGGTGTCGAACCAGTACTGGGTGAAGGCCTTGAACCCGGCTTCGGTGTTCTTCTTCGCGGCCTCGGGGAGGACAGGCTTGGGGATGTTGCGGGCCGGACCCTTGGAGGAAGCCGGGGTGGGCCGTGCGTCGACGGTGGGCGTTGGGGTGGCCGTTGCGCTTGGGCTTGGTGAGCCGGACGCCTCGGGCTTGGTGGAACTGCCGCAGGCACTCAGGGCCAGGGCAGCCACAAGGACGGAAGCTGACAGGGCAGTGCGGAGCGTGGAGCGAGGCAGCATTGACATCCCCCGAGGTCGGTGCGGAGCCGCGAAGCGCGGCGGCGTATCAGTCTGAGTGTATAGGTCCGTGACCACCGCTGTTCTGGGTTATCCACAGGATGGCGGCGAGGTGACCGACACGGACGGCGCCGTCCGCCGGAAGGGCGGACGACGCCGTCGTGCTTCTGCCCGCCGAGGAACTCAGCGGCGCGTACCCGAAATGCAAACTCGGGGCGATTATGTGTACCCGGAACGCGAATTGGGGCTGATTATCTGTACCCGAGACGCGTCTGGGCGGTTTTATCTGTACCCGGAACGCGAATTGGGCGTTTTATGTGTACCCGAAAGGGTCAGGCGAGCTTCGGCTTGACGTCGCGCTCGTAGAGGCCCTCGAGGGTCTTCTTGAGGCCGCCCATGGTCGCCGTGACGTCCGCCTTCTGCGTCACGATCGCCGAGATCGACTTCGCGATCTCCTGGTCCGCGCCGGGCAGGAAGACGCGGGCGTTGTCCTGGACCCGGGTCACGGCCAGCTGGTCGATTGCGGTCTGGATCTGCGGCGTCTTCGCGAGCACCTTCGTCATGTCGGCAGACTTGCGGTTCGGCATGTAGCCGGTGGCCGCCGAGAAGGCCGCCGTGTTCTCCGGCTCGCCCACGAACTTGATGAACATGGCCGCCGCGAGCTGCTCCTCCTTGGAGATTCCGGCCGGGATGCCGAGGCCGGCACCGCCCGTCGGGCACACGGGGGACTCGGACTTCGGGCCGCCGGGCAGGAAGCCCACGCCCACGTTGAACTTCGCGGTCTTGAGGGTGCCGACCAGCGAGCCCGTGGAGGCGATGGTCGCCGAGGCGATCCCGGCGGCGAAGTCGTCCGACTGGTCCTTCGAGGAGACGCCGGCCCACTTGTCCTTGTACACGGAGTCCTGCACCCACTGGATGGCCTCGATCGCCTCGGGCGAGTCGCACGTGACGTCCCAGCCGTTGCTCCAGCCGGAGCCCCAGCCCCACAGGTTGTTCTGGAGGGTCCAGCCCGCATAGCCGGCCATAGGCCCGTACATGTACGCGTACTTCGCCTTCGTGGCGGCCTGGAGCTTGGGGCCCCACTCGGCGAACTCCGCCCAGGTCTTGGGCGCGCGGTCCGGCAGGCCGGCGGCCTTGAAGTGGTCCTTGTTGTAGTAGAACAGCGGGGTGGAGCGGCCGTAAGGCATGGCCCACTGCTTGCCGTCGTACTGGTAGTCCTTCACGAGCGAGTCGCGGTAGTCCGCCACCTCGAACCCGAGCTGCTTGATGAGCGCGTCCATCGGGATGATGCTGCCGTTGATGAAGTAGCGGAACCACCACACGTCCGAGAGGACCACGACGGCCGGCAGGCCGGACTTCGCGGCCTGCGCGGTCTGGAACTTCTGCGCGATCTCCTCATAGCTCGACCCCGCGGTCACGAGGTTGACCTTGATGCCCGGGTTCGCGGCCTCGAACTTCGCGATCAGCTCCTTCTCGACGTCCTGGGACTTGCCCGGGTGGCTCGACCAGAAGTCGATGCTCGCGGCCGGCTTGACGTCTTTGAAGTCGAGATCCTCGGCGGCGCCCGTGCTCGCGCCGGAAGTGTCCGGGCCGCCGCACGCGCTCAGCGCTGCAGCGCCGGTGCCGGCGCCGGCGAGGGCCAGGAAGAGCCGGCGGTCAAGGGTGAGTGCCATGATGATGCCTTTCAGTGGATGTGGAACGGAAATGGGTGCGTTGGAAGAAGATTGAGTGGGCCCGTCGGAGGGGACGGGCAGGCTCTCGGCAGCGCACGACGCCGGAGTACCCCCGCGGGCGGCAGGGTCGCCGCATGCGGTGCGCGCCCGGCGTCGTGCGCCACCGGATCAGCCGGTGACGCTGCCCTGCGTGAGTCCGGCGACGATGTAGCGCTGGAGCATCGCGAACACCACGAGGACGGGCAGGATGACGAGGACGGCGCCGGCCATGAGGATCCCCCAGGAGCCGCCGCCGCCCTCGGAGTTCTGCAGGAGCGTGAGGCCCACCGGGAGGGTCATGACCTCGGGCCGGTCGGTGATGATGAGCGGCCAGATGTACTCGTTCCACTCGGACACGATGGTCACGAGCGCCACGGTCGCGATCGAGGGGACCGACACCGGCACCACGATCTGCCACAGCCGCTTCCAGTGCCCCGCGCCGTCGATCTCGGCGGCCTCGAGGATCGACCCCGGCAGCGTGAGGAAGTGCTGGCGCAGCAGGAACGTCCCGAACGCGGTGCCGAGGCCCGGCAGGATGATGCCCCACAGGGTGTTCTTCCCGCCCATCCCCGCGATGAGGATGTAGTTCGGCAGGATCGAGACCTGCGAGGGCACCATGAGCGCCACGAGGACGAGCAGGAAGATCACGTTCTTGAACGGGAACCGCACGAACACGAGCGCGTACGCCGTGAGGATCGCGAGCACCACCTTGATGGTGGACCCGACAGCCGTGACGATCGCGGAGTTGAGGAAGAACTGTCCGAACGGCACCGTGGTCATCGCCGTGCGGTAGTTCTCCGGCGTGAGGGACTCCGGCAGGAGGCGCAGGTCCGTCGTGACGATCTCGCCCGGCGTCTTGAACGAGCTCAGCACCATCCACGCGAGCGGCAGGACCACGATCAGGGTCGCGACGAGCAGCGGCAGGTACCCGCCCGCCACGGTGGCCATGAGGTTCGACGCCGAGAACGGGCGCTCGCGGACCGGCCCGCCGTGGGCGGTGGTCACCTCGAGGGGTGCGGGGGCGCTCATGAGTAGTGCACCTTCTTCTCCACGTAGCGGACCTGGACGACCGTGACGACGAGCAGGATGAGGAACAGGACCACCGAGATCGCGGCCGAGTACCCGGCGCGGTTGTAGGCGCCGAACGCCTGGAGGTAGGCCTCGTAGATGAGGGTGGACGTGCCGTTGCCCAGCGGGGTCATGATCCGGATGAGGTCGAACGCCTGGAGGCTCGAGAGGATCGTGGTGATGAGCAGGAAGAACGTGGTGGGGGAGAGCAGGGGGAGCCCCATGCTCAGGAAGCGGCGGGTGGGGCCCGCGCCGTCGAGGGCGGCGGCCTCCATGACGTCCTTCGGCAGGGACTGGAGCCCAGCGAGGTACACCACGGCGCAGTAGCCGAGGTTCTTCCAGACGTACACGATGATCACCATGGCCAGGGCGAGCTGGGGGTCGTTGAACCACTCCGGGCTCGAGGCGCCCAAGCCGCGGAGGACCCACGCGAGCAGGCCGTAGCCCGGGTCGAAGATGAACATCCACACGAGCCCCACGCCCACGCCCGAGAGGACGTAGGGAGCGAACACGGCCGAGCGCGCGAACGTGGTCCCCGGCACCTTGGCGTTGAGCGCGAGCGCCACCGCGAGTCCCAGGACCATCGAGAGGCCCACCGTGAACACGGTGAACACGGCGGTAGTGCCGAGGACGCGGGGCGCGTCCTCGCTGCCGAAGAACATGGCGTAGTTCTCGAGCCCGATCTGGCGGGCAGTGGGCGAGCCGAGCGTCCAGTCGAGGAACGAGTACTGGATGTTCGCGAACAGCGGCCGGTACGTGAAGACGGCGATGAGGACGAGGTTCGGCAGGGCCAGGGCCAGGAACACCCAGAAGTCGCGGCGGCTCCGCGCGCTGATGCGCGGCCGGCGGACTGGGGCCGGTGTGCTGGGGGCGGGCGGGGCTGCGGCCGGCCCGGTGTCAGTCAGCCTGGTATCAGTCATAGGGGGTCTTTCGTGGGGGGAGGTGCTGGGACCGCACGGGCCCCGTACTACTGCAGCACGCCCCTGCCCCGGGAGCGGGCGGTTTCAGCCGATGTTCCGGGCCGGTTACTGAAGAGTTCACTTCCCGTTCCGCGCGGGCGCCGGTGAGTGTGGGGCGCGTCGCACCAGGCTGTGCGATGCGCCACGCGGCTGGTGTGCCAGAGCGTGCCAGTGCGGCGCTCGGGCCCCCTGTCCCGTGCGCCGCGCCGGTGGTTGAATGAGCCGCATGGGATCCCTCCTCGATGTCCCCGGCGTGCTCGTAGGCCACGACCACCGCATCGGCGACGGCTGGCTCACGGGAGTCACCGCCGTCGTCCTCCCTCCGGGGAGCACTGGCGGAGTGGACGTCCGCGGCGGCGGACCGGGCACCGCGGAGACCGACGCGCTCGACCCCTCCACCCTCGTCCAGACCGTGGACGCCGTGGCGCTGTGCGGGGGGAGCGCGTACGGGCTCTCCGCGGCCACGGGGGTGCAGCTCTGGCTCGAATCGCAGGGCCAGGGGTATGCCGTGCCGGGCGGGGTGGTGCCGATTGTGCCGGCGGCCGTCATCTTCGACCTGGGCCGCGGCGGCGACTTCACCGCCCGTCCCGACGTCGCGATGGGCTTCGCCGCGGCTGCCGCTGCCGGTCCGGGCGGCACGCACGACGGCGGGCTCCGCGGCTGTGTGGGCGCCGGCGCCGGGGCGGTGCTCGGCAGGGGCATGTACAAGGGAGGGATCGGAATGGCGTCGGTCCGGATCCCCGCGGGACCAGTCCCGGTCCCGCCCGGGATGCCCGAGGTGGAGCTGCCGGAGGGGCTCGTGGTCGGGGCGCTCGCGGTGGTGAACGCGGCCGGGATGCCCGTCGTCGGGCCGGGAACTCCCGCGCTGGCCACGCAGGCGGGGCAGGACGCTGCCGAACGGTCCGCCGCCGAGGAGGTCCCCGAGGCTGCCGGGGCCGCGACCGCCGCGCCGGGGCCCGGTGGCGGGAGCGGGGCCGGACCTGCCGCGGGCGCTGGCGGCGCTGGGGCCGCGCGTGCGGGGGCCTCGGGACCGGGGGGAGCCGCTGGCCCGGCCGCCGGAGCCTCGGCGCCGGGGGCGGTTGCCGGAGGGGCCAACACGACCCTTGTCGTCGTCGCGACGAACGCGGCCCTGAGCCCGGCCGAGTGCCGGCGCCTCGCGACTGCCGCCCACGCGGGGCTTGCGAGGGCACTGGATCCGAGCCACACGCTCGTGGACGGGGACACGGTCTTTGCCGTGTCGACCGGCGGGCTGGACCTCGACCGCACGAGCGACGCCGCCCGCGTCGCCGGCCTCATGGCCGTCCAGATCGCGGCTGCCGACGCCACACGCCTCGCCATCCTGGACGGCGTCCGATCCGCGACCGCCGTGACCACCCCAGCCGGGACCTGGCTGCCCTTCCCCCTGCCCTGACAGCTGGCGCATCAACTGCTCTGAGGCCGCTGGACCACCGCAGGTGCCAGGCTGGACCCTCAAGTCCGGGGTCCGCGCGCAGGTTTCCCCAGAAGCACCGCACCCCGACGGCGAGTCGCGGCGACGCGCCGGCGGGTGACGCCGTCGTGCGCCTCTTTCTGGGGAACGCTGTCCGCCGCCGGGAGGCGCCAGAAGACCCCATCCTCCTCCACATCCAGAAAACGCCCGCGAGTTGTCCACATCCAGCTGCCGGGTCCCCCCGGGCGGCCGCCCGGACCCGCACGATGGCAGGGTGCTGGAACTCCTCGAGGCAATGCGGCGATGCGGCGGAGTGGCCCGAGCCGGTCAGCTTCGCACGGCGGGGGTCGGTCGCAGGATGCTGGAGAAGGCAGTCGCCGAGGGCGTGGTCCAGCGTGTGCGGCCCGGTATCTATGCCCTCGCTGGAGCTGACCCGCTGCTCATGCGCTGTGCGGAGACGAACTCGATGCTCACCTGCGCCTCGGCGGCACGGGCCCACGGGCTCTGGCTGCTAGCGGAGCCCGAGGCACTCCATCTGCTGCGCCCCGACGGCAAGCTCAAGGCCGCAGACGCCGTGGTCCACCGCGGCACCTGGAAGGAGCCAGAGGGTGCGTTCATTGCATCCCTCATGGACACTCTCATGCATGCGCTCGCGTGCCTGCCGGAGCTCGAGGCGCTCGTCATGGTCGAGTCTGCCGCCCTCCAGCAGAGGGTGACGGTTGCCGAACTTCGCGGGCTGCTCCGCGGGCCGGGCAGTCGCCGCGCGCTCGCCATCCTTGACCTGGTCGACAGGGGAGCGGACTCGCTGATCGAGACCGTGGCGCGAGTCCACCTGCGGCGGGCCGGCTTCCGCGTGGACCCTCAGGTGACCGTTGCCGGCGTGGGCTCCATGGACCACATCGTGGAGGACTGTGTCGACGTCGAGCTCGACGGCAAGGAGCACCGGAGGCCCGAATCCCGCCAGAAGGACTACGAACGTGACCTTGCGGCGCAGGCGCAGGGCTATGCGGTGGTGCGGTTCGGCTACGCGGATGTGGTGCACCGGCCGGAGTGGATGGTAGAGAGGGTGCGGGCGGTAGTGGCGCGGAGGCTCGCGCTCGGAGGCCTTCCGGACCGTCGCCAGCGCGTGGACCACTACATCCGGCCAGCAGAGGGCAGCGGGCGGTAGGGCGGGCTCAGGGCCCGCGCCGGCCGGGCCAGCGCGCACGTTTCCCCAGCAAGGCGGCGCACGACGGCGTTGCCTGCGGCGTGTCGTTTTGCACGCCGGCGTGTCGGCGCGGCTCGTGGGGAAAGCTGTCCGCGGAGAGCTGGCGAAGGACCGGGAGC
The DNA here is from genome assembly GCF_039615075.1 of Sinomonas halotolerans. NCBI lineage: Bacteria > Bacillati > Actinomycetota > Actinomycetes > Micrococcales > Micrococcaceae > Sinomonas > Sinomonas halotolerans. The sequence continues at coordinate 211,101 of NZ_JBDFRB010000004.1, forward strand.
TGGACGCCTTGACCCCGACGTGTAGCATGGGCGGATTTAACTTCCCGCCCCACGTGGCGTACAGTTGATTGTTGGCTGTCGGCCCATCCATGCCCTTTTGAGGGTGTGAGGGCAGCAGCCGTCAACCATACACGTCCGTCAGGGGCCCCGTGCGCCCGGCGGCACAACAGTTAGCGGAGGCTATGGCCAAGAAGGACGGTGTCATCGAGATTGAGGGCGTCGTGACTGAAGCGCTGCCCAACGCGATGTTCCGCGTTGAGCTGACGAACAAGCACGTCGTGCTCGCTCACATCTCTGGGAAGATGCGTCAGCACTACATCCGCATCCTCCCCGAGGACCGCGTGGTGGTGGAGCTCAGCCCGTACGACCTGACCCGCGGCCGGATCGTCTACCGCTACAAGTAAGCAGCCGTCGTCGGGCATGCCCGGCGGCACATGCTGACCACCTGCTATCGAAACGCAAAGGAACGCCCCATGAAGGTCAAGCCGAGCGTCAAGCAGATCTGCGACAAGTGCAAGGTGATCCGCCGCAACGGTCGGGTCATGGTGATCTGCGAGAACCCGCGCCACAAGCAGCGCCAGGGCTGATTTCCCGGGACGGGACCCCGTAACAGACGGGACGGGACCCCGCAACGGGCAGCCACGGCAACGCCCACGCAATAACTAGATAAAGGCAGCACAAGCTGCGCTGGGACGATTCAGGGCCCGGACAGCTGACCCCCGGCCCGGAGGCTGGGGCCGCACAGGAGAGTGCGGGTGTACTGCCTACGACCTCCGGAGTACACAAGGAGAACCGCCACTATGGCTCGTCTCGCTGGCGTTGACATTCCCCGCGAAAAGCGGCTGGAAATCGCGCTCACTTACATCTACGGCGTGGGTCGCACCCGTGCGAAGGAGACGCTCGCTGCCACGGGCATCAGCCCCGACGTCCGCGTGAAGGACCTCTCGGACGCCGAGCTCGTCCAGCTCCGCGACTACATCGAGGGCAACTACAAGGTTGAGGGTGACCTCCGCCGCGAGGTGGCCGCCGACATCCGCCGCAAGGTCGAGATCGGCAGCTACGAGGGTCTTCGCCACCGCAAGGGCCTCCCGGTCCGCGGTCAGCGCACCAAGACCAACGCTCGTACCCGCAAGGGTCCGAAGCGCACCGTCGCCGGCAAGAAGAAGGCCGGCCGCTGATAGCGGTCGCGTCACCCGAGAACCTCACGTAGGAGATAGCACATGCCCCCGAAGACTCGTGCGACGTCGGTCCGCAAGCCGCGCCGCAAGGACAAGAAGAACATCGCGCTCGGTCAGGCGCACATCAAGAGCACCTTCAACAACACCATCGTGTCCATCACGGACCCGACCGGTGCTGTGATCTCGTGGGCCTCGGCCGGCGAGGTCGGCTTCAAGGGCTCCCGCAAGTCCACCCCGTACGCCGCGCAGCAGGCCGCCGAGTCCGCCGCGAAGCGCGCCCAGGAGCACGGCCTCCGCAAGGTCGACGTGTTCGTCAAGGGTCCGGGCTCGGGCCGCGAGACCGCCATCCGCGCACTCCAGGCCGCGGGCCTCGAGGTCGGTTCCATCCAGGACGTGACCCCGAGCGCCCACAACGGCTGCCGCCCGCCCAAGCGCCGCCGCGTCTGACTCGTTGCCGGGGCCGGCTGGACCCGCCCGTGGCGGAACCCCGGCGTCGTGCGTCTGGAAGGGCGCACGACGCCGGGCACGCCCCTCGGGCGGGCCAGCAGGCTTCATGACTGGGTTAAGACCCTTTTCCATCCATCTGTGTTGCGTCATATAGCGGATGCTCGCTGAAAGGAAAACCTAGTGCTCATTGCACAGCGCCCCACCCTGTCTGAAGAAGTCGTATCCGAGAACCGCTCCCGCTTCGTGATCGAGCCGCTGGAGCCCGGCTTCGGGTACACCTTGGGCAACTCGCTGCGCCGCACCCTGCTGTCCTCGATCCCGGGGGCATCAGTCACCAGCATCCGGATTGACGGCGTGCTGCACGAATTCACCACGGTTCAGGGGGTGAAGGAGGATGTCACCGAGATCATCCTCAACCTCAAGAACCTGTCCATCTCCTCGGATCAGGACGAGCCTGTCGTCGCCTACCTGCGCAAGCAGGGCCCGGGCGTCGTGACGGCGGCGGACATCGCCCCGCCGGCCGGTGTGGAGATCCACAACCCGGACCTGCACATCGCCACCCTGAACGCCAAGGGCAAGTTCGAGCTCGAGCTGACCATCGAGCGAGGCCGCGGCTACGTCTCCGCGGCGCAGAACAAGTCCGTGGACGCGGAGATCGGCCGCATCCCGGTCGACTCGATCTACTCGCCGGTGCTCAAGGTGACCTTCCGCGTGGAGGCCACCCGTGTCGAGCAGCGCACCGACTTCGACAAGCTCATCGTCGACGTCGAGACGAAGCCGGCCATCAAGCCGCGCGACGCCGTCGCCTCCGCCGGCACCACCCTGGTGGAGCTGTTCGGCCTCGCCCGCGAGCTGAACACCGCCGCCGAGGGCATCGAGATCGGCCCGTCCCCGACGGACGCTGCTCTCGCCGCGGACATGGCGCTGCCGATCGAGGACCTGGACCTCACCGTGCGCTCGTACAACTGCCTCAAGCGCGAGGGCATCCACACCGTGGGTGAGCTCGTGGCGCGGTCCGAGGCGGACCTGATGGACATCAGGAACTTCGGTGCCAAGTCGATCGACGAGGTCAAGGCCAAGCTCGTGGAGCTGGGCCTCTCGCTCAAGGATTCGCCCGTCGGGTTCGATCCCCTCGCTGCGCGCGCTGCCGCGGGCGACGAGGACGAGGCCTCGTACGGCGACGACGAGCTCTAAGACAACTTTGCCGCTGCCGGCCCCTAGCCGGTGACGGTCCACACGAGGAGATAAGAAATGCCTGCACCCGCCAAGGGTCCGCGTCTGGGCGGTGGCCCGGCGCACGAGCGCCTCATGCTCAACAACCTTGCCGCTGCCCTGTTCGAGCACAAGCGCATCACCACCACCGTGACGAAGGCCAAGCGCCTCCGCCCGGTGGCCGAGCGCCTCATCACGTTCGCGAAGCGCGGCGACCTCGCCTCGCGCCGCCGTGTCCAGGCCGCCATCTCGGCGCGCACGAACACGAACAAGGGCATCATCCACGAGCTCTTCACCGAGATCGCCCCGCAGCTCTCCGAGCGCAACGGCGGCTACACCCGCATCACCAAGATCGGCAACCGCAAGGGCGACAACGCCCCCATGGCTGTCATCGAGCTCGTGCTCGAGCCGGTCTCGGCGAAGCAGGCTGTGGTGAAGGAGGCCGAGAAGGCTGCTGAGAAGGGCGCCGCCAAGGCTGCTCCGGCTGCTGAGGCTCCGGCCGAGGTCGAGGAGACCCAGACCGAGGCTGTCGAGACCGAGGCCGCTGAGGTCGAGACCGCGGAGGCTCCCGCGACGGAGACCGCCGAGGCTCCGACTGAGGACGCTGCCGAGGCTCCGGCCGAGGAGAAGGCCGACGACGCCAAGTAAGGCCCGCGGATGCGCCCCACTAGACTGGGGTGCATGAGCGCAGAGAAGGCCCCCGTTCCCGCTTCTGGGAACGGGGGCCTTCCCGCGTCCGGGGAAGGTGCTGCGCGGCCGGGCGTGCGGGTGCGGCTGGATCTGGCGTACGACGGCGGGCCGTTCAGCGGGTGGGCGGTCCAGCCGGGGCGCCGCACGGCCCAGGGCGCGCTCGAGGAGGCGCTCGCCCTCATCGTGCGCCGGCCCGTGCGCGTGGTCGTGGCCGGGAGGACGGACGCCGGCGTCCACGCGCGCGGCCAGGTGGTGCACGCTGACCTGGAGGCCGCCGAGTGGGAGGCCCTCGCCCGGAGGTCCGACGACGCGCCGGAGGCCGTGCTCGTCCGTCGCCTCCGCGGTGCGCTCAGCCGGGTGCTCGGGGAAGCGACGGGCGCGCTCGAGGTGCGCTCCGCCGTCGTGCCTCCCGCGGGGTTCGACGCCCGCTTCTCCGCCCTGTGGCGCCGGTACTCCTACCGGATCGCGGACCGGCCCGAGCACTGGGACCCGCTCCTGCGCGGGATCACGCTCTGGCACAGGGCGCCGCTCGACGTCGGCCGGATGAACGGTGCCGCCGCACAGCTCCTGGGGCTCGCCGACTTCCTCGCATTCTGCCGCCCCCGCGAGGGCTCCACGACCGTGCGGGAGCTCCAGGAGTTCTCGTTCGAGCGGACGCACGAGGGTGTCGTGGTGGCGCACGTGAAGGCGGACGCGTTCTGCCACAACATGGTGCGCGCGCTCGTGGGATCCGCGCTGCGCGTGGGCGAGGGGCTCGAGCGGACCGAATGGCTGCACGAGAGGCTGCTCGCCCGCGTCCGCGATGCCAAGACCCGTCTCGCGCCGCCGCACCCCCTTGTGCTCGAGGAGGTCGGCTACCCGGCCTCCCCGGCGGAGATGGCCGCGCGGGCAGAGCAGACGCGCGCGCTGCGGGACGAGATCGCGGGCTAGGAGGCCCCGGCGCCAAGGTGCGCGGCGGAGGGGATGCGCAGCGTGAAGAGGCTGCCGCGGTCGGGCTCGCTCTCGCACGCGAGGCTGCCGCCGTGCCGTTCCGCGATCATGCGCACGATCGCGAGGCCCAGGCCCACGCCGGGGATGTGGGCGCGGCGTGCCACGTCACTGCGGAAGAACCGCTCGAACACCATGGGGAGGTCTTCAGGGCGGATCCCCATGCCCGTGTCGCGCACGCCGATGGTCACCCAGCCGTCCTCGGAGTGCGCGCTCAGCGTCACCCGGCCTCCCTCGGGCGAGTACTTGATGGCGTTCGAGAGCAGGTTGTCGACGGCCTGGCCGATGCGGAAGGCGTCCGCGTGGGCGTGCAGCGGCTCCTGGACGTCGACGTTGATCGTGATGCTCGCAGCGGTGGCCGCGGGCTGCGCCGACTCGCTGCGCTCGCGCAGGGTCGGCGCGAGGTCCGTCGGGGCGGGGCGGACGGGGAGGACCTCGGCGGAGGAGGCGAGGAGGTCCGAGGCGACGCGGAGCAGCCGTTCGGCACTGCCATGGGCGATGGTGACCCGCCGGCGGACTGCGCTCTGCAGCTCCTCGGCCTCGAGGGCGAGCTCGAGGTGCCCGAGCACGGAGGTGAGCGGGGTCCGGAACTCATGCGCCACCGTGCGCACGAGCTCGGCCTTGGCCTCGACGTCCTCCATGAGCCCGGTGACGTCGCCGAACGTGACGACCCCGCCGGCGCCGCCGCCGTCCAGAGGGCGCGCCCGGACGGACAGCGCCCTCGCGGAGTCCTCGTGCCCCATCCACACCACTTCGCCGTCGATGCTCCCGCCCTCGGCCGCGCGCCGCAGCGGCTGGCGGCTCTCCGGGAGGCGCGTCCGCCCGTCCCGGTCCAGGAGCGGGAGCGAGGGCGGGGCGGCGCTCGCGCTGTCGAGGCTCAGCCCGGCGTCGGCCAGCATCCTGCGGAATCGCACGTTGAGGCGGCTGAGCCGGCCCTGGGGCGAGACGGCGACGATCCCGACGTCCACGGTGTCGAGGATGGCGTTGACGAGACGCTCTGTCTCCCTCGCGGTGTCCAGGAGCCGCTGCAGCTGCTTCTGCTGGGCGCGGACCTGTCGCTCCTGGCTGCGCAGGCCCGCTCCGGCGGTGCGGATGGCGAGGGCGACCGTGAGCAGGAGCAGGGGGAGCAGCATGGTGGTCGCCCACTGGCTCGGCGTGGGGTCCGGCACGCCGTCGAGCAGCGTGGGCAGGGTGATCGCGAGCCCGCTGAAGAAGGTCAGCGGAAGGACCCAGGCGGCACTGAGGGTGGACCCGGCGAGCCAGATGACGGGGAACACCGCGAGGTTCCCCAGACCGAGGATCTGGTCATCGCTCCCGTTGCGCAGGAACCAGAGGGACACGAGGTCGAGCAACGGGATCGTCAGCGGCGCATGGGCGTCGAAGTGCTCCCACGGGATCGCGACGCAGGCGATGAGCGCGGCCAGCTGCAGCCACAGCCCGATCTGGAAGCCGGGATGCGCGGCGGGATTGTCGAGGAGGCTCGGTCCGGCGAGGAAGATCGCCGTGACGCCGGCAGTGAGGGGGAGCTGGGAGAGGAGGACACGGGCCCGCGGCCGCAGGCTCTGGAAGTACCGTGTAGCGCGTCCGACTATGGCCTGTTCGCTGACTGTCACGCTGCCCCTTCGTCAAGTCGGCTCAGGTCTACACCCTGTATTCCCCGTTTGCCTTCCCCCCCATGGGAAAGTAGGAGTAGTAATACTAAATACAAAGTAGGCGGCAATGACGACATTGTCGACAGGAGGGCTCGAATGGACGATCTGGGAACAGCCCTTGTCATCGAAGATGACGACGACGTCAGGCAGCTGCTCTGCGACGTCCTCGAGCAGGCCGGCTTCACCGTTGCGGCAGCCTCCACGGGGCGCGAGGGTGTGGAGCTCGCGCGTGATCGCCACCCCGTCGTGGTGACCCTTGACCTCGGCCTGCCGGACTTCGACGGGTTCGAGGTGCTCCGGCGGATCCGCCAGACCAGTGACGCGTATGTGGTGATGCTCACTGCACGTGAGGACGAGACCGACACCCTCCTGGCCCTCCAGTCCGGGGCCGACGACTACATCACCAAGCCGTTCCGGCCCCGCGAGCTGCGCGCACGGCTCGCGGCCATGCTGCGCCGCCCGCGCGGCGGAGCAGGAGGTGTCCCAGATGCTGCATCTGGCGCCGCGGGAACCCCAGCCGCGGGAGCCCCCGCAGCCGCGGGGCCCGGTCACAGTGGCGCCGGAAGGCCCGGCAACCCCGCGCCGGCGCATGTCCTCCGGCACGGCGGGCTCGTCGTCGACACCGCTACCCGCACCGCAAGCCTGGACGGCACCGAGCTCGAGCTCACGCGCAGCGAGTTCGACCTGCTCCGGGCGCTGCTCAAGGCTGGCGGCAGCGTGGTCTCCCGCTCTGATCTCGTCCGGGTGGCCCGCGGCGACCGCTTCCGCGTGGACGCGTACATCAGCGAGGCGGACGAGCGTGCAGTGGAGGTCCACATCGGCAACCTGCGCCGCAAGCTCGAGGACGACCCGAGGGCGCCTCGCTGGCTCGTCACCGTGCGCGGGGTGGGGTACCGGATCGCGCCCGCCCGCGCGCACGACCAGTAGCGCGGCGCTGCCTGCCGGTCGCTTCAGTGGTGGCGCGGGCCGCGGGGCCCGGAATGGCCTTCGGGCCCGGCCAGGACCCGCGCGGTCTCGTTCCCGCACCGCTCCACGTCGTCCAGGAACGGCCGCAGCGCCGCGACCCCGTGCGCCCGGAGGCGGCTCTCGAGGCCTGCGGCGAGGTCCTCGAGGCGGCGGGCGCCGACCATTGCCGAGGAGACGCGGACGCTGAGGATGACGTCCATGGCCGCCTCGCCGTCGTCGTTGGCCACCGCTTGGGCGAGGGCACTGCGCCGTCGCGGCCACATGACCGCGTATTCCTGCGCGAAGGAGGACGCGGCGCGGGGCCCCACGTCCTCCGCGAGCTCGCTGAGGACCGTCGGGTCGACGAGCGGCCCGCCCGGGCTGTGTCCGTTGGTGTCCTCGGACGCGCGCATGATTGGCTCCTTGATAAGCATCCGAGACCTACTTCGAGAATATAGCAATTGTGTTGATAACTGCAGGGCCGAGAAGTGCAATGAAGAGCACGGGGAAGATGAAGAACAGCAGGGGGAAGAGGACCTTGACGGGGAGCTTCATGGCCTGCTGCTCCGCACGCTGACGGCGACGCAGACGGAGGCTCTTCGCCTGGACGCGGAGCACGCGGCCGATCGCGATGCCGTACTCGTCCGCCTGGATGACCGCCTGCACGAAGCTGCGCACCTCGGGGACGGTGGTGCGCTCGGCCAGGCCGAGATAGGCGTCGCGCCGGCTCCGGCCCACCTGCATGTCCTGGAGGGTGCGCACGAGTTCCTCGGCCATCGCCCCGGTGCCCGTGCTCCCCGCACGGGAGAGGGCTGCCTCGAAGCCCAGGCCCGCCTCGACCGAGATGAGGAGCTGGTCCATGATGTTCGGAAGCTCCTGCTGGATGGCCTTCTGGCGCTCGGTCCCCTTGCTGTAGAGGAGCAGGTCCGGGATGAAGTACCCGAAGACCACGAGGAACAGCGCCATGAGCTTGAGGATCGGCGCCGGGTTGCCTGACATGAGCAGGCCGAAGGCGAGGCCGGCGAGGCCGAGCGCCGGCTTCGCGGCCAGGACCCGCCCGAGGGGCAGGGAGGCGGGGCGTCCGGCGAGTGAGAGCATGCGGTCGAGCCGGCGGATGTAGGACTCCGGCGTGAATCGCCGGCCGAGGCGCTCGAACAGCGGGACGGTCGTGGGGCCGCCGCTCGCCGCGGGGTCCGCGGCGTGGCCACGGGTCAGATTCGCCCTGATGGCGCGGGCGGCGCCCCGGTCGTTGGCCAGGAGCGACCAGCTCACCGCGGCAGCGGGAAGGGCGACGAGGAGCGCGGCTGCGAGGGGGATCATGGCGTCTCCTAGAACTTGATGTTGACGAGCTTGCGCAGCCAGAGGCCGCCGATGGTCATGAGGATCACGGACGCGGCGATCATGGCCCAGCCGATGGGGTTGGTGAACATGACCGTCATGTAGCCCGGGTTGACGACCATGAGCATGACCACGATGCCGATGGGCAGCGCCATGAGGATGTAGGCGGAGAACTTGCCCTCCGCTGCGAGAGCTGAGATGTGGCCCTTGATCTCTGCGCGCTCGCGGATGGTCTCGTTCACCTGGTCGAGCACCTCGGCGAGGTTGCCGCCGACCTGGCGGTTGATCTGGATGGCCTGGGCCACCCACACGAAGTCCTCGTTGTCCATGCGCTCGGCAGTCTCCTCGAGGGATTCGAGCAGGTCACGGCCGAGAGCACTGTCGCGGACGACACGGCGCATCTCCTGGCCGGTGGGCTGAGGACTCTCGGCTGCAGCGGCATCGATGGCGCGCAGGATGCTGTGCCCGGCCCGGAGGCTGCCGGAGAGCAGGTCGAGCAGGGCGTCGAGCTGCAGGCCGAACGCCTTGCGGCGCCGCTGGATGCGCACCGTGGCCATGACTCGGGGCGCGACGGCCGCGAGGACGGCGAGGAGCAGGCTGAGGAGGAGGTTCCCCATGACGAGGCCCACCGCGATCCCGACGAGGGCGCCGGCTCCGACCATGATCGTCAGTTCCGCCTGCGTGCTGCGCATCCCTGCGAGTTCGAGCTTCTCCGGCGATACAAGGTGGAAGCTGTGGCGTGCGAACCAGCCCTGGAGGGCCGCGGTCGCCTCGGCGGCAGTCCTGGAGAGGAGCGTGCCCTGGGGAATGCCGGGCCGGCGTCGGGCCAGCGGGAGGCTGCTCTGGCCAGGACGGACGGCGAGCACGGCGAAGACCACGCCTGCTGCGAGCATGAGGAGGGCTCCGTACATCAGCTCCACGGTGCACCTGCTCCCGAGCCCACCGGCATGGAGCCGAAGACGCTGGGACGGACCCGGATGCCCATGTCCTCGAACCGCTCGAGGAACCGCGGGCGCACGCCGGTGGGGATGGGCTTGCCGAGGAACCTGCCGTTGGCATCCACGCCCGCCGCGAAGTCGAACACGAAGGCGTCCTGGAGTGTCACGACGTCCCCTTCCATGCCCTGCACCTCGGTCACATGGGTGATGCGGCGCGAGCCATCGCGCAGGCGCGAGACCTGGACGATCAGGTGCACGGCGGAGGCGATCTGCTCGCGGATGGCCTTGAGTGGCAGGTCCATGCCGGCCATGAGGACCAGGGTCTCGAGGCGCGCGATCGCGTCACGCGGCGAGTTCGAGTGCACGGTCGAGAGCGAGCCGTCGTGGCCGGTGTTCATGGCCTGGAGCATGTCCAGCGACTCGCCGCCGCGGACCTCGCCGACCACGATGCGGTCAGGCCGCATACGGAGGGAGTTCTTGAGCAGGTCGCGGATGGTGACCTCGCCCTTGCCCTCGGTGTTCGAGGGGCGGCTCTCGAGCCGGACCACGTGGTCCTGCTGGATCTGGAGCTCCACGGCGTCCTCGATCGTGACGATGCGCTCGCCGCCGGGGATGAAGGAGGAGAGGACGTTGAGCAGCGTCGTCTTGCCGGTGCCGGTGCCGCCGGAGACGATGATGTTCAGGTGCGCCTTGACGCACGCCTCGAGGAGCTCGGCCATGTCCGGGGTCAGCGTGCCGAACTCGATGAGCTTCTTGACGGTCAGCGGCGACTTGCTGAACTTCCGGATCGTGAGCGAGGAGCCGCCGACGGCGAGGGGCGGGATGACCGCGTTGACGCGGGAACCGTCCTCGAGGCGCGCATCGACCAGCGGGGAGGACTCGTCGATGCGGCGCCCCACCTTGGAGACGATCCGCTCGATGACAGTGCGCAGCTGCGCCTCCGAGGAGAAGCGGAGCTCGGAGAGGGTGAGCTTGCCCTTCTGCTCGATGTAGATCTGGTCATGGCGGTTGACCATGATCTCGGTGACGGTCTCGTCGTCGAGCAGGCGCTGCAGCGGCCCGAAACCGAGCACGTCGTCCTCGATGTCCTTCAGGAGCCGCGCACGCTCCGGCGAGCTGAGGGGGACCTGCTCCCCGTCGATCACCTGGACGAGCTCTTCGCGCGCGGCGGCGCGAAGCTCGTGCTCGGTCGCGCCGGGGTCGGAGAACCGCGCGCCCATGCGCTCGAACAGCGCATTCGCGGCCCGCTGCTTGATCCCGGCGAGCGCGTCCTGGGGCACACCGGCCGGGCCCGCGGCCTGCTGTGCAGGCGCCGTCGGCGCAGCCTTGGGGGTGAGGGCCATGGCAGGGGCAGGCGCCGGCGCAGCGGTGGCCTTCGGTGCTGCAGCGGACGACGCCGGCGCTGCCGCTGGCACGGCGACGAGCGTGGGCTTCGGCGCGGAACCGCCAGCGGCTGGGGCTCCTGCAGAGGCGAGGCGTTCGGAGAGCTTCATGAGACGACTACCCGTCGGTGTGAGCGCCGTGCGGCGCGGGACTTGTCGGAAGGGGTGAGGCATTCGACCACGTGGCCGAGCGCCGTGGCGGCCTTGTCTCCCCGGCGCGGGGCCTGGAGGACGGGGATGCCGCGGTTGGTGGAGTAGGCAACGGTGCGGGACCGGGGAACGCTCACGTCCACGGGAAGCCCGAGCGTCACCTCGATGTCCTTGACGGACAGGCCGACCTTGGGGTCGGCCATGTTCAGGACGAGGTGCCGCGACTCGGGGACGAGGCCCAGGTGGGCGAGGATCTGGAGGCTCGAGCGAAGGCCTCGCACGCCGGGGACGTCCATGCCCGTGACCCAGACCGCGTCGGTGCAGGCCTCGAGGCCTGCGAGCGTGTGCTCGCCGAGTCCCGGGGCGGTGTCCAGGACCACGTAGTCGAACTGCTCGGCGAGCTGCCGGATGAGGTGGCTCACCTGCTCGGCGCCGATGCTGTCCGCCTCTGCGGGATTCCGGGGCGCGCACAGGGCGTAGAAGCTGCCTGGGTGCATGGTCAGGAAGGCCTTGAGCACGAGGGAGTCACGGGCCGCCGCCGGAGTCACGGCGTCGGTGATCGTGTGCTCGGGCTCGAGGTCGAGGCCAGAGGCGACGTCCCCGAACTGGAGGTCCAGGTCCACCACGACGACGCGCAGGGGAGCAGCCTTGGCCAGGCCCACGGCGATGTTGGTGGCGAGGGTCGTCTTGCCCACGCCGCCCTTGGGCGAGAACACGCCGATCACACGTCCGCGGGGGGCACCGCCGTCTGCGCCGGCTTCGCTGGCCGCCGCGGTGCGCACACGGCTCTCCGAAGCCTGGGCGCCGCGCTGGAGCACGATCCGCAGCTGCTCGGGATCGATGTCCGGGGCCACCACGTCACGTACGCCGGCGCGCATCGCGGCGAGCGCGAGCTCGGCGTCGGCAGGAGCTGCCATGAGCATGGTCACGCCGGGGAACCGGATGTCCATGACGGTTGCGAAGCGCAGGGCCGCATCGAGGGAGATCCCGGGACCGAAGACCAGGACCTCGGGCATCGTTCCGCCGAGGGCCGCGAAGAGCTCCTCCGGCTCGGCTGGAAGGTCGTCCGCGAGGACCTGCAGGGCGCCGGGGAGCCCGCCGTCGACGGCGGTGCCCATGCGCTGGGCGAACTCGGCGTCAGGGGAGACGAGGACGAACAGGCTCATCAGTACACCTCCTTGACCACGATGGGGTTCTCGGCACCGGGGCCGGCGTCCTTGGACTCCTTGCTGAGCCAGATGGTGCCGAACTGGGCGCTGAAGACGATCTTCTGGGCCTGCTCGCTCGTCACCGCCACGGTGAAGATGAGCGCACCACCTGGCAGCGCGCTCGCGGCGTCCTGTCCTTCTGCGGCCTCGGCCTGCGGGGCGCGTTGCACGGAGGTGAGCAGGACCCGATGGAGGGCGTGCTTGGTGCTCTCGCCCTCGGGGACGGCGCCCTTCTCGAAGGAGAGGAACACACCCACGGTGTCGCCGGCGGCGAGGCGTCCGCCCACAGCGCGCTGCGGGTCCAGCTGGAAGGAGACCTCCTGGAGGCCCTTGGGCACCGGGACCGTTCCCGGCTGGGCCAGGGACTCGGGGGAGACCAGCCGCTCCGAGAGCAGCTGCTCGCCGGGCTCGAGGGCCACGGAGGCGACCTTTCCGGCCGTGCCGTCGAGGCTCGTCAGTGCGGACGGGGCCACCGCGTCGGCCGGGAGCGACCGCACCTCGACGGACTGCGCAACGGTCTCGGCGGGGCTGCCGGCGGGCACGGCCTTGACGACGACGACCACGTCCTTGGGCGACATGCCCGCCATGGCCCGGCTGTCGGCGCCGCTGGCATAGGAGAGGACGAGCACGATGCCGATCACGGCCGCGACGAGCGCTGCGGCTCCGGCAACGAGACGGGACTTCATGGCATTCCTTCGGTGGGTTCGGAGTGTGGGCGGAGAGCGATGGCTGGGGGCTAGCGGCTGAGTCGGACGACTCGGGTGCCGAAGCCGTCGACCGGGCCGAGCCTGTAGCCGTCTGCGACGGAGATGTAGGTGATGAAGCTTCCGATGATGCCTCGGCATTCGCCGGTGCATTCGAGCGAGAGCGGGACGTCAGGCGAGCGGTTGCGGAAGGTGTTCGGCACTCCCGAGTCTCCGGAGAACTTCCAGCCGGCCACCTTGAAGGCCGCAAAGCCCTTGATCGAGTAGACGGCGGTGTTGCCTGTGCCGGTCACGGAGGTGAAGACCGGGAGGAGGACGACGACCTGCTTGCCCGCCTGGAGGTCATTGGCCCATTTGGTGAGGGTAGTCGAGCAGTTGCCCGGGGCGCTGTTGCCCGGGTCGCTGCCGCCCTCGCTCAGGGCCACATCGATGTATCCGCCGCACTGGCCGGCGTCCTGGACGAGCCAGCCGAAGCCGCCGTCCACCACCGCGCCGGAGGGGCCGTAGGTGCAGTCCGGATTGAGGTTCTTGCCGTGGTCCTGGAGCAGCTGCATGCCGCCGTCCACGAAGCCCTGGATCTGGCACACGGAGAAGGCGAGGGGGAAGGCGGTCCGCCCTGCGCTGGGGCTGCCCCAAGCGGCGCCCGCCTTCGCAGCGACGTCCGCGTCCGTGGCGCCGAAGATCCGGCCGAGGTAGAGGGCCACCGCGCCTGGGCGGACGCCGGCCTCCTGGGCGCCGGTGACGACGCGGACGGTGCGCGCCGCCGTGTCCACGGTGAGGCTCGAGAGGAGGCTCGTATTGTCCGCCGCGTTCTTGTTGGCGAGCTCCTGCGCCACCGGAGAGGTGGACTGGCAGTCGGGGTCAGCGGTGTTGCGGGCGCACTTCTGTGCCACGGCCATGGCGGCGGCGTCCGCGCCGCTCTGGAGCTGCGCGCGCTCGGCGAAGAGGATGCCTCCGTCGACAGCAAGGGCAGCGAAGCCGATGAGCACGGTCATGAGGATCGCCGTCACGACGGCGATGGCGCCGCGCTCGTGGTGCTTGCCGGCGTCGTGCGCCTGGCGTTGGATCAGCCGCCGCACAGCATGACTCCCTTCCCGGAGAGGTTGATCGGGCCGAAGAAGCCCGTGGTCGAGAGCTGGTAGGCGACCGTGACGGTGACCCGAGTGCCGGTCGTGCACGAGGTGGGAGAGATGGTGATGGAGGAGTCCGGGATGGTGCCCAGGGGGGTCCCGGCGCTGCGGACCGCCGTGCGGGCGGTCGTGGCGTCATTCTCGAGGGCCATGGCCCGGACGCCTTCGCGGGCGGCGAAGGTGAGCGTCTGCTGGGCATTGAAGGCCCTGCCGAACTCGACGATTCCCATGACGAGGGCGACAAGGACGGGGAGGATGATGGCCATCTCCACGGCGGCAGCGCCGCGCTCGCGGTCAGTGCGCAATCGGTCCTCCTCGGGGGGAATGGGATGGGAAGGCGGTGGGGGGTGGTGCTGAGGGTTGGCCCGCGGATACGGGCCGGTCAGTCCGGGGCTGCCTCCGGGCCGGCAGGGCCGCCGGCTCGGAGGCAGCCGCGGGCGGTCTCACATGCCGGCGACCTTGGTCTTGACGTTCGTGAAGAGGGTGTCGAGCTGGCCGCCGAGCGCGGTCACGGCGACGATGATCACGACCGCGATGAGGGCGACCATGATGCCGTACTCGACGGCGGTGGCGCCCTTCTCGCCCGAGAGGGCGCGCTCCTTGAGCTTGAGGCCGGCGGTGTGGAGGGTTGCGATAAGGGACAGCATTTCTGGCTCCTGTGCGAGGGGATTCTGGTGGTTGTCGGCTGGCCGACTGCCAGCTCCACCATCGACATTACGGACGCTCGCGGCCCCGCCAGAGTGATCTGGGGCTAAGCTCGCACAACCCTCGCACCCGCGGCCGGAGAGCCGCTTTCCCTGCGCTTTTCCTTGCACTCCGCGGGGTCTGCTCGTCGGGTCTCCTGGCGTCCCGGTGACGCTCGACCTTCGGGTGGGAACCGTCTATGCGGCGAAGTGGCCGTTGGCACTGGTGGCCCAGCCGGCAGCACGCAGAAGATCCATGCGCCGCTCGCCCGGGCAGATGGCGGCAAGGCCTGGAGGCCCAACGCGCCCCCGGGCCAGCTGGCTGCACCGTGATGGCCGGATACGCTTGGGCCGGCGGCATCGTACGATGCCGCCGGCCCGAGGTGGCCTGACGTTCCAGTCAGAGGGTGATCTTCGTCTTGACGTTCGTGAAGAGCGTGTTGAGCTGACCGCCGAGCGCGGTGACGGCGACGATGATCACGACGGCGATGAGGGCGACCATGATGCCGTACTCGACCGCCGTGGCGCCCTTCTCGCCCGAGAGGACGCGCTCCTTGAGCTTGAGGCCGGCGACGTGGAGGGTTGCGATGAGGGAAAGCATTTCTGACTCCTGTGCGAGGGGGATTCTGGTGGTTGTCGGCTGGCCGACTGCCAGCTCCACCATTGACATTACGGACCCTGCCGCCGGCGCCAGAGCGATCTGCGGCTAAGCTCGCACAACCCTCGCACACATGGCCGGAGAGCCGCTTTCCTTGCGCTTTCCTTGCATTCCGCTGCGCCGTTTCCTGCGCCCCGCTGACTCCTGCGCAAACTCTTTCGGGCCGCTTCCACGGGCTGGCTGCACGCCAAGGAGCCCCCTTGCCGGTTCTGGGTACCGGGAAGGGGGCTCCGTCCAAGGGGTGCGAGTGCAGTTGGTGCGAGTTGAGCGGCGCGGTGCGAGTGGTGGCGCCTGGAACGGCGGAGGCGGATCCGCCTTCGCACCGAGTCAGCCGAAGAGCGCCTTCGCGATGCTCAGCGCGGCCGGTCCCAGCACGATGATGAACAGCGAGGGGAAGATGAACAGCACGAGCGGGAAGAGCACCTTGACGGGGATCTTCATGGCGTGCTCCTCGGCCCGCTGCCGGCGCTTGAGGCGCATCTCGGAGGCTTGGGTGCGCATGACGTTCGCAATCGCGATGCCGTACTGGTCCGCCTGGACCACGGCCCGCATGAAGGAGTTCAGGTCTGCGACGTCCGCGCGCTTGGCGAGGTCGAGGTAAGCCTCGCGGCGGGAGCGGCCTACTTGGATGTCCTGGAGCGTCCGGGTGAACTCGTCCGCGAGCGGGCCGACGCCGCTCTGGGCAGCGCGGGACATGGCGGACTCGAAGCCCACACCAGCCTCGACCGAGATGAGCATCTGGTCCAGCATGTTGGGCAGCGCCCGCTGGATGCCCTCTCGCCGCTTCTGCGCGGTGTTGATGAGCAGGAGGTCCGGCAGGAAGTACCCGAGCGCCATGAAGCCAGCGGTCAGCAGGACCATGGCCGGTGCGGGCCCGACGGCCATGGCGATCAGCCCGAGACCCATCCCGCCGAGGGCGAGGAGCGGCTTGAGCACCACGACCTTCTCGAGCGGCCAGGCCTTGGGGCGACCTGCGCCTGCGATCTTCCTGTCCAGCCACGCGGCATAGCCGGTGGGCATGGCCTTGCGGGCCAGGCCGTGCAGGCTCTCCTGGAGCGTGGCTCCGGATTCCCGGGTGCCAGCCTTGCTGAGGCCCAGATTGCGCTGGATGGCTCGGCGGGCGGCCCAGCCGCTCCCCACGAAGCTCCAGACCAGGTACGTGAGCGGCGCCATCACCATGAGGACCGCCGCGAGGGGAAGGGGTTGCATGATGACTCCTTCAGTACTTCGGCTTGATGAGCCGGCTGAGCCACAGCGAGCCGATTCCCAGCAGGACGAACACGACCCCGAGCATGAGCCACCCCGGGAGGGTCGTGTAGAACGTCCTCGCATACGTGGGGTTGATGACCGAGATGATGACGAGCAGGCCGATCGGCAGCGCAACGAGGATGATGGCGGAGAGCTTGCCTTCCGCCGCGAGCGCGCGCACCTGCCGCGACAGCTGCGCGCGGGACCGGATGGTGTTGTTCACGTTGTCGAGGACCTCGGCGAGGTTGCCGCCCACCTCGCGCTGGACCTCGATGGCCTGGGTGGTCCAAGTGAGGTCTTGGCTCTTCATGCGAGAGGCGGATTCGAGGAAGGACTCGGTCAGGTCCCGGCCGATCCTCGTCTCGTTGACCACGCGGCGCAGCTCCGTGGACATGGGTGCCTCGCATTCCTCGGCGGCAGCATCCACCGCACGAAGGAGGCTGTGCCCGGCGCGGAGGCTTCCCGAGAGCATCTGCAGCATGTCCGGGAGCTGCTCGGCGAACTTCGCCTGGCGACGGGAGGCCTTGAGGTTGAGCCACAGGAGGAGGCCCACCACCACGAGGACGGCGAACAGCACCGCGGCGCCGATCCCGCCGACCACGAAGCCCAGGAAGCCGGCGGCGACTGCCCCCGCGGCGCACAGGAGGAGGAAGTCCCCGGCCCGCAGCCGCACACCGGCCTGCTCGAACCTGCTGGCGGACAGCAGGCGGATGTCTCTTCCCTTGAGGGTCTTGGTGAGAGCCCCCGCGGCCGTGTCGGCGAACTTCCCCAAGGCCGACGGCGCGTCCTTGGTGGCTGCCGGCCGCTTGCGGTCGCTGCTCACGGTGCGCCGGCCCGTGATGGCGAGCGCCACGAGGACGCCGGCGCCGGCGTAGACCGCGAGGAGGCCCAGGAGGAGAGGGAGTTGGATGCCCATGTCACACCCTCCCCAGATGTGCGCCGAACAGCGCGGGGTTCAGCGGGATGCCCAGTTCCGAGAAGCGCTCCGTGAACCGCGGCCGCACGCCCGTCGGGATGGGACGGCCGAGGAAGCGGCCGCTGGCGTCCACTCCCGCGCTGTAGTCGAACACGAACGCATCCTGGAGCGTCACCACCTCGCCCTCCATGCCCTGGACCTCGGTCACGTGGGTCACCCGGCGTGTGCCGTCCCGAAGGCGCGTGAGGTGCACGATGAGGTTGACGGCGGACGAGACCTGCTCGCGGATGGCCCGCAGCGGCAGGTCCATGCCGGCCATGAGCACGAGGGTCTCGAGGCGCGCTATGGCGTCCCGGGGCGTGTTCGCGTGGACCGTGGACAGTGAGCCGTCGTGGCCCGTGTTCATGGCCTGGAGCATGTCCAGCGTCTCCCCGCCGCGCACCTCGCCGACCACGATGCGGTCCGGCCGCATGCGGAGGGAGTTCCTCACGAGATCGCGGATGGTGATGGCACCCGCGCCCTCGAGGTTGGGCGGGCGGCTCTCGAGCCGGACCACGTGCTCCTGTTGGAGTTGGAGCTCCACGGCGTCCTCGATCGTCACGATCCGCTCGGAGGCGGGGATGAACGAGGACAGGACGTTGAGCAGCGTGGTCTTGCCCGTTCCGGTTCCGCCAGAGACGATGACGTTCAACCGCGCCTGCACGCACGCTTGAAGGAGCTCCGCCATGTCCGGGGTGAGCGAGCCGAGCTCGATGAGCTTCGCGACGCTCAGTGCCTCCTTGGAGAACTTCCGGATCGTCAGCGCCGCACCGTTGACGGCCAGCGGCGGGATGATCGCGTTGACACGCGAGCCGTCCGCCAGGCGCGCGTCCACGAGCGGTGAGGACTCGTCGATGCGCCGGCCCACACGGGAGACAATTCGCTCGATCACGTGCCGGAGCTGCTCCTCGGAGTCGAACACCGTCTCGGTGACGAACAGCTGGCCGTTGCGCTCCACGTACACCTGGTCGGCCCTATTGACCATGACCTCGGTCACGCTCGGGTCGTCGATGTACCGCTGGATGGGCCCCAGGCCCAAGACATCGTCCATGACCCCGTTGATGAGGCGGTCCCTCTCGCTCGAGGTCAGCGGCACCTGCTGCTCGCTCACGACAGTGCGCAGTTCGCTGCGCACGTAGGCGTGCAGCTCCTCCTCGCTCAGGGTCGAGTCCGCGATCCGACTCCCCACGTTCTCGTAGAGCTCGGCCGTGACCTTCTCCTTGAGCTCCCGCAGGGCTTGAGTGGCCTTGACGGGGCCGAGGAGCCCGATCGCCGGTTCCGCACTGCGCGCCTCGGCGTCCGCGGCCGCCTTCGCCTCGACACGGACGGAGAGGGTCGAGGGAGTGCCCGGCGCGTCGCCAGTCTCGCCAGCTGGCCCGTCGGCCGCCGCGGCAGGTGCCGGGCCGGCCGTTCCCTCGGGGTGCCCGCTGGCCGGTGCGTCCGCCCGGTCGGGATCCCCCCACGGATCCCGACCGGACGTGCCCGACGCCGAGTGGGCTGGCCGCCGCAGGTGCGTGCCGTCGTCGTTCGCCGACGCAGCTGGGGCCGTGACGCCCTCCGCTGCCCGGGTCGCCTGGAGTCTTTCGAAGAGGCTCACTGGAACACCGCCCTTCGGTGGAGCTGCTTGTGGTCGCGCTGCTCCCAATGGGGCTTGAAGCGCTCCACGAGCGTGGAGAGCCCCCGGGCAGCCTGGTCGCGCAGGCCGTCGGCAAGCGCCGGGACCCCGCGGTTGGTGGCGAGCGGAAGGTTCTTGGAGCGGGGGAGGACCAGGTCCACGGGGATGCCGAGGGTCGCCTCGACGTCCTTGACCGTGATCCCGGACCTCTTGTCCGCCATGTTCAGCACCACGTGCCGGTGCTCGGGCAGGAGCTGGAGCTCGCTCAGGATCTCCACCCCGGTCTTGAGCCCCCGCACGCTCGGGATGTCCATGCCGCACACCCACACGGCGTCCGTCGCATGGTCGAGGACCGCGAGGACGTGCTCGCCGAGTCCAGGCGACGTGTCGATCACGATGTACTGGAATTCCGACGCGAGGTGCTTGATGAGGTCGGAGACCTTCGCTGCCGAGACGCGGTCCGCGTCGGCCGGGTTCGTCGGCGCGCACAGGGCGTACGCTCCGCTCGCGTGGTGCACGAGGTACGTCTTGAGCGAGAGGGGGTCCATCGGTCCGCTCACAGCGTCCACGATGGTCCTGTCAGGTTTGAGCGTGAGGCCCGTGGCCACGTCCCCGAACTGGAGGTCCAGGTCCACGATCACCACCGAGAGCGGGGCCATCCTGCCCAGTCCGACCGCGAGGTTGGTGCTGATGGTCGTCTTGCCCACGCCGCCCTTGGGGGACATGACCGCGATGACGCGGCCGCGCCCCGTCTCGAGCGGCGACTCCGGGACGGGCGAGGCCGCGAGCCGCGTGGCGGCCGCCGAGAGCGCCTCCTCGAGGCGTTCGCGCAGGCCGTCCGCCGGCAGGCCCGGCGGCACGAGGTCACGGACTCCGGCGTGCATGGCCGCGAGGGTCAGGTCCGGATCCGGGTCAGCGGCGTAGACGACGCTGACATGGGGGTACCGCACGTCCACGGCGGCAGCGAAGGCCATGACCTCTTCCGCCCTCAGGTCCGGTCCGAGGAGGAGGACCTCGAGCTGGTCCCCCACGAGCTGGCCGAAGACCTCGTCCACGGTGCCGGGGAGGAACGCCACGGGGAAGGACTGGATCGTACCGGGGAGGCTCGCCGTGGCAAGCCGCACCATATGGTCGTACTCAGGATCCGCTGTGATCAGGGCGAAGCGGCTCATCGGAACACCTTCGTCCGGTCCAGGACTCCTCCGTTGTTCTCCTTCGCCCCAGCCGGTTCCTTCGAGAGGTACACCTTGCCGAACTCGGAGGTGAAGACGATGCGCTCGGCGTCCGCGGCCGTGCGGGCCAGGGTGACGAGGTACTCGCCGGTGTTGGTGCTCGTCGACTTCGAGCCGCCGAGCGCCCCGGAGCTCTTCTTCTCGGTGTCCGGGGCGGGGGCATCCGCGTTGTTCGGCGCCGCGGCACCGGTAGCCAGCTGCACGCCGGTCACGAGGACCTTGTGGTAGCTCAGCTGGGTCTGGTCGGGATGCCTGTTGTCCTTGGGCAGCGAGAGGAACACGCCCACCGTGTC
The DNA here is from genome assembly GCF_039615075.1 of Sinomonas halotolerans. Classification (NCBI taxonomy): domain Bacteria; kingdom Bacillati; phylum Actinomycetota; class Actinomycetes; order Micrococcales; family Micrococcaceae; genus Sinomonas; species Sinomonas halotolerans. The sequence continues at coordinate 231,746 of NZ_JBDFRB010000004.1, forward strand.
TCCGGCAGAGAGTGTTCCGCCCACCACGCGTTCGATCGGGAGGCGGACGGTCACTTCCTGCAGGCCCGCCGGCACGTCCACGCGGCCGGGTGTCTGCAGGGCGGCGGGCTCGACGAACCGGGAGGCGAGGAGCTCCTCGCCCGGCTCGAGGTCTGCGGAGAGCGCCTTGCCCTTGAGGCTGGACAGGTCGGTGACGGCATTCTCGGCGATGGCCGCCTTGGGCAGGGGCCGCTTGACGATCGAATCTCCGAGGCTCTCAGCCCGGGTCCCAGCCGCTATGGGCTTCTGGACGACGTACACGTCCTGGGTCTCGGTGCTGGCGAAGGCGCGTCGGTCGGCGCCGTTGACGTATGTGATGAGCAGGACGGTGCCGATGATTGCGACAATCACTGCGGCCACGCCTCCCAGTAGGCGGGTCCTCACGGGAGTCTCCTTAGTCGATGAGCTTGTGATAGGTGGTGCCGTAGTTGCCGCCTCCCAGCTGCCAGGATTCGAGGGACTCGAACCTGACGAAGCGGCCGATGACACAGCGCTCGCTGCCCTGGCAGTTGACACCGGAGGGGAGCGTGGACGGGATGTAGGTGTACGGGCTGCTGCCCGTACCGCTGAACTTCCAGGCGACGACCTCGAGGGTGCCGTAGCCGAGGATGTGGAACTCCGCAGAGTTCCCCTGGTAGGCGGCATAGTCGAAGATCGGGAAGGGGACCTCGACCTTCTCTCCCGCCTGGATGGTGGCGAGCCACTCATTGAGGACCGCGGCGCAGTCGCCGGGGTCGTTGCCGGGGTCGGACCCGATGGTCTCGTCCACGGCCGTATCGGCCTGGCAGGGAGCCGACTCCTCGAGCCAGCCCCATCCTCCGGAGACGGACTGCCCACTCGCGTTGCGTGTGCATGTCATGTCCGTCGTCGACCCGGCGTTCTTGCCGTTGCCGGGCTTGTACGAGAATTCCTGGAGGTCGCCGGACGGGGCACCCTCGGTGAGGTCGAAGCACGTGTTGGACAGCGCCAGGGGGAAGCTCGAGCCTGCCCCGGGGTAGCCCCACTCTGCCGTGGCCGAGGCGTCGACCTGGGCGGTGAGCACCCCGAAGACCGGGGCGAGGATGAGCGGGAGCCCCGAGGTCGGCGTCGAGGTCTGGACCGTCACCGTGGTTGCGGACGGGAAGGTGATGGAGGCCGGAACGGCCGAGCCGTTGTTGGAGTTGGCCGGCGTGTACTGGCCGGCGAGCCCCCCGCTCGAGCCGGTGCACGAGGCCGGGTTGTCCGCGCAGTTGGCTGCGATGGCCAGGGCCGAGGCATCGGCCCCGTTCTGGAGCTGGGCTTTTTCCGCTCCGATCCGCCCGATGTCCACCGCCAATGCGCCAGCGGAGATGAGTGCGATCATGAGCAGGCCGACCATGATGGCCACGGCGCCGCGCTCGTCGCGCGGGCCGACCCTCTTCGTCAGGAAACGTGTCAGCCGCCGCATCGCATGGCTCCTACTCCTGTGAGGTTCACCGGGCCCCAGCCGAACCAGGATCCGGTGAGGAGGTCGAGCTGGCCTGTCACGGTCGAGGTGACCTGCGCCTCGGGCGCGCAGCTGCCGGTGGCGACGGCGATCGTGTAGCCGGCCGCGACGGCCTGCGCGGCGCTCGATGCTTGGCCGGGGTCGTCCTTGATGGCCATGGTGCGCGCGGCCTCGCGGGCGGCATTCGAGAAGACGATCTGGGCGTTGTAGATGCGCCCGAACTCGATGATTCCGAAGAGGAGGGTGAGGAGGAGGGGCAGCACGAGCGCGAACTCGACCGCCACGGCGCCGCGTTCCCGCCTCCGGTGGTGTACAGACATCTGTCCCCCTGGTGTCTAGCCCGTGTGGGAAGAAAGGGAAGGGGCGGCGGCCCCAGCGACCGCCGCCCCTGAGGCTCAGAGAGCGCCTTCGACCGTCGTGAAGAGGCCGTTGAGGGCGACGCCCACCGCGGTGACGGTCGCGATGATCGCCACTGCGATGAGGGAGACCATGAGGCCGTACTCGACCGCGGTGGCGCCCTTCTCCTTGTCCGTGCGGGTGATGTCGTTCCAGAAGGAGAGGAGGGTGGTGAGGAACTTGTCCATTGTCTTGATCCTTACTAGCTAGGTGCTGGTCAGCCGGCCCGGTTCTCCAGGTCCTCCGGCTGCGAAGCCATCTCGCCGGCCCCCGCATTCAGCGCCGTCGGGCTTCACGAGAAAAAGGATTCTCCTCCGGCGCCGGAGGTTCTACACCGGAGGGTACTCGTTTTTTGTACACATGTTTGGTATGAAACTACGCGGTTCCGGTATGCGTGTACTCAGGTGGCCCGCTTTGCCCCGGCGGGCCGGGCGCGGTACTCTTGATAGTCGTTGTGCGTGTCCTACCTCGATGGTGCGCGCCGCGGGAGTGCCCAGTTGCAGGGCATCAGCTCCCGCGGTGCATTCGAGACGCTGGGATGACTGGTCTGGGAGCCCTCACCTCTGGTCCGGTAGCGCACCGAAGAACGGGGTGTATCTCACCGGCGCCCCACCAGACCAAGAAACGAAGGCAACTTACTGTGCGTACGTACACTCCGAAGCCCGGCGACGCCGATCGTCAGTGGCACGTCATCGACGCCACCGACATCGTGCTGGGTCGTCTTGCCAGCCAGACCGCAACGCTGCTGCGCGGGAAGCACAAGCCGACCTTTGCGGCCCACATGGACATGGGCGATTTCGTCATCATCATCAACGCTGACAAGGTGGCCCTCACCGGCGCCAAGCTCGAGCAGAAGCGCGCCTACCGCCACTCGGGCTTCCCGGGCGGTCTGACCTCGGTCAGCTACGCGGAGCTCCTCGAGAAGAACCCTGTCCGCGCGGTGGAGAAGGCCGTCAAGGGCATGCTCCCCAAGAACAAGCTCGCCGCGGCGCAGCTGTCCAAGCTCAAGGTCTACGCGGGCCCGAACCACCCGCACGCTGCCCAGCAGCCCAAGACCTTCGAGATCACCCAGGTCGCCCAGTAGTCCTGGCCACTAGTCAAGAATTCACCAAGGAGAACACTGTGGCTCAGAACGAAGAGCAGAACACCTCGGTCGAGGAGAACCTCACCAGCTACACGTCCGAGAGCACCCCGGCCACCGAGACGGTCCAGCGGGAGCGCCCGGCCCTCACGGTCTCCGGTGCCGCTGTCGGCCGCCGCAAGGAGGCCGTTGCCCGCGTCCGCGTCATCCCCGGCTCCGGCCAGTGGACCATCAACGGCCGCACGCTCGAGAACTACTTCCCGAACAAGCTGCACCAGCAGGAGGTGAACGATCCCTTCAAGCTCCTCGACCTCGAGGGTGCCTATGACGTGATCGTCCGCATCCACGGCGGTGGCCCCTCCGGCCAGGCCGGCGCTGTGCGCCTCGGCGTCTCCCGCGCGCTCAACGAGATCGACGTGGAGAACAACCGTCCGGCCCTCAAGAAGGCCGGCTTCCTCACCCGCGACGCCCGCGTCGTGGAGCGCAAGAAGGCCGGTCTCAAGAAGGCCCGCCGCGCCCCGCAGTATTCGAAGCGCTGATCCCAGCCCTTCGCAGGAAGGCCCGTCCCGCATCGCGGGGCGGGCCTTCCGCGTTATGCGAGTACACGCCGGTGGCGGGCAGGTAGTCCGACGTCGATACTCAGGCCGGTCTCGTGGGTAGCCGCAGCGCATTGCGCATTTTTCAAAACGGATGTTATTGAGTACGGGGGAAGTGGTGTCGCTGCGGCCTGCCGGGTCTACCGTCGTTCTATAGCCCTTCGCCGCCGCGCAGCTGGCGGGAGCGGTGGGGGTGGGCGCCCGGGAGGCTCCGATGGGGGAGCGCCTCTCAGGCATGACGGGTCCGTTGGGGCGGGCCTGCAGGGTGGCCGTCCGCGCCGGGGAGCGGGCGGCCCCGCCACCGAGCCAGGACCGGTGACAGTCCTCCAGGATCGGTGGCCACTTCCCCGGCCGAGGCCTCGGCCGCCCGAGGCACAACACCCCTGGGGGGACATCATGAGCAATCAGTCCATCGCCCACCGGCGCGCGTTCGCGCCACTCCAGCAGCAGGGTGAGGCAGAGCAGGCTGTCCTGTCCTGGGGCCATTCCGAGACGGAGGGCGGCCCAACCCTCCTCCACTCGGGCGGTGCCCCCTTCGCGGGAGCCGGCGGATTCGGGGAGGTCGGACAGACGCTCCGGGCCCTCGGAGAGCATCTCGAGGAGCTCAGCGCCGGGATCGAGACGCTGCGCGCCCTCGGAAGCCATGCGGCAGCTGCCCCCCTCCACGCCGCGGCCGTGGGGGAGGCCGGAAGGGTGCTCATCCTCCTCGACTTCGCCCGCCTCGGCGCGCGCCTGAGGGCGCGGGCCGCCCAGCACTGGGCCGACCCGCTCGCGAGGATCGCCTACGCCGCGGTCAACAGCAGCTCCCCGGAGGACCTGAACGAGGTCCGCCGGATCATCCTGCTCCTGCGGAGCCAGGCCGAGGAGCAGCGCGCCCTGGACCCGGACCTCGAGCAGTGGTTCCGGCTGGTCCGCTTCGCCTCCGGGGCCGGTGCCTTCGGCCACGTCCCCCACGGCTTCGGGGCCGAGGACCCCGTGGGTGCCGGCCGCCGCTGGCCGGGCGCCCGCGCGATCCGCCTCGTGCTCGCGATGCACCGCCTGGGCCTCCTGACCCCCGCCGGCGCGCGTGCGACCGCGGACGTCTGGGGACCGACGTCGTCCGCCAGCCCTTCCGCAGGCGCCGCCCATGCCGCGGGCGCGGCCAGCGGCGCGGGCGCGGCCAGCGCCCCGGGCACGGCGAGCGCTCCGGCTGCGGCGCGTCTCGCTGGTCTCGGCTGGGAGGACGTGTGGCGCCTCAACGCGGAGGTGCTGGACCGCGCGGCGCCGGAACCGCTCCTCACCGGTGACGCGCTGTGCGAGGCCGTCCGCACGGTCCTGGACCACTGGGCGTTCCCCGTGCTGGGACTGGACCTCTCCCCGGCCCCGCGGCTCCTCACACGGCACCGGCACCGGCAGGCGCGCCGCAGCGCGCCGCGGCATCCGTCCCGGCACTGCCTCCATGTGACCGTTTCGGCACGCAGTGTGCAGGAACCGTAGACTTGGCCGGGTGACTAGGCTCTTCGGTACTGACGGCGTCCGTGGGCTGGCCAACGGCCTCCTCGACGCGCAGCTCGCTCTCAGGCTCTCCCAGGCGGCAGCAGTCGTCCTCGGGCACCGGCAGGTGGACAACGGCGGGCGGCCGCGCGCCGTCGTCGCCCGTGACCCCCGCGCCTCCGGCGAGTTCATCAGCGCCGCCGTCGAGGCGGGCCTCGCGAGCGCCGGCGTGGACGTGTTCGATGCCGGGGTCCTCCCCACGCCGGCCGCCGCGTATCTTGTCGCGGACCTGGGCGCAGACTTCGGCGTCATGATCTCCGCGAGCCACAATCCCGCGCCGGACAACGGCATCAAGTTCTTCGCCCGCGGAGGGCACAAGCTCCCCGACGAGGTCGAGGACGCGATCGAGGCCGAGCTCGCGAACGAGCCGCTGCGTCCCACCGGGGCCGAAGTAGGCCGCATCCAGCGTTTCGCCGACGCCGAGGACCGGTACGTCGTCCACCTCCTCACCACCCTCCCGCACCGGCTCGAGGGCCTCACCGTGGTGCTGGACTGTGCGCACGGCGCCGCGTCCGGCTGCTCGCCGCAGGTGTTCAAGGACGCGGGCGCGAACGTCGTCGTCATGGGCGCCGACCCGGACGGGCTCAACATCAACGACGGCGTGGGCTCCACCCACCTCGAGAAGCTGCAGGCCGCCGTCATCGCCCACGGCGCGGACCTCGGGATCGCCCACGACGGCGACGCGGACCGCTGCCTCGCCGTGGACCACGAGGGCACGGTGGTGGACGGCGACCAGATCATGGCCATCCTCGCCCTCGCGCTCAAGGAGGCAGGGAAGCTGCGCGACGACGTCCTCGTGGCGACGGTGATGAGCAATCTGGGCCTCAAGATCGCACTCCGCGAGGCCGGGATCGGCATCCGCGAGACGGCCGTGGGGGACCGGTACGTGCTCGAGGAGATGCGCGCGCACGGCTTCTCGCTCGGCGGCGAGCAGTCGGGCCACGTGATCTTCTCCGACTACGCCACAACCGGGGACGGCGTGCTCACGGGCCTCCAGCTCGCAGCGCAGGTGGCCAGGACCGGGCGCACGCTCAAGGACCTCGCCGCCGTCATGACCCGACTCCCGCAGGTGCTCATCAACGTCAAGGGCGTGGACAAGGCGCGTGTCGGCGCGGACGACGGCGTGGCCGCGGCTGTCGCTGACGCCGAGGCCGAGCTGGGGGAGACCGGGCGCGTGCTCCTGCGCCCCTCGGGCACCGAGCCGGTCGTCCGCGTGATGGTCGAGGCCGCCGACGAGGCGACAGCGCAGTCCATTGCGGACCGCCTCGCGGGCGTGGTGCAGAGCCAGCTCGCGCTCGAGACGGCGTGAGGCTGCGCGCGTAGGGTGGGGCCGCGCTGGCGGAGCCGCGTAGGGTGGAATCCATGCTGAACGGATTCAAGGACTTCATCATGAAGGGCAACGTGGTCGACCTCGCCGTGGCCGTCATCATGGGCACGGCCTTCGGTGCAGTGGTGGACGCACTGGTCAAGAGCGTGCTCATGCCGGCCATCTCCACCCTCGTGGGACAGCCGGACTTCAACGACTTCCTCGCGTTCGGGGACATCCGCTTCGGAGTGTTCCTCACTGCCGTGGTCAACTTCCTCCTCATTGCCGCCTCGATCTACTTCGTGATCGTGATGCCGATGAACCACATGATCGAGCGCCGCAACCGCAAGCTGGGCATCAACAAACCCGAGGCCCCGGTGGATCCGCAGGTGGCGCTCCTCACCGAGATCCGCGACTCGCTCCAGGCCCGTCAGCACTAGGGGACGCGAGATGGGGACAGCGGCAGCTTCTCGGGACTGGGGCCTCGCCTCGGTGTTCGCGCGCAAGTACCCGCTCGTGGCGAAGGCAGCGCCCTTCCTGCTCTGGGTGCTCGCGCTGGCCGCCGTCAGGCAGGTGCTGGTGCACCTCCTCACCGACGGCACATGGGGGCAGGACTCGCACGCGTACTGGCTCGCCGCCCAGGAGCCGCTCGAGTACGGCCGCATCCCCGGGCAGAAGGACGCCTACCTGTACTCGCCGGCGTTCGTCTACGCGATCAAGCCCCTCGCGCTCCTGCCCTGGCCGGCGTTCAGCGCCGTCTGGACGCTCCTCATCGCCGCCCTCGCCTTCTGGCTCGTGAGGCCGCTCCCGGTCCGGTTCGCGGTCCCGGTCTCCCTCATCTGCCTGTCCGAGCTCGTGGTGGGCAACATCTACCTCATGCTCGGGGCGGCCGCGGTCCTGGCCGTCCGTGCACCGGAGGCCTGGGCGTTCCCCATCCTGACCAAGATCACCACGGGAGTCGGTGTCCTCCGGGACGTGGCCCGGCGCGACTGGAAGGCCGTGGCGCGGGCCGTGGGGGCGACCGCGGCGATCGTCCTCGTGGCCGCGGCCTTCAGGCCCCACGCGTGGACCGACTGGATCAGCTTCCTCCTCGAGAACCGTGATGAGACCCCGGACAGCACGGCCAGCTTCTACCTGCGCTGTGCAGCCGCCATAGCCTTGAGCCTCTTCGCCGCCAGGAAGGGGTGGGCATTCCTGCTTGCCCCGGCGGTCATGCTCGCGGCCCCCGTCTTCACCGGCCCCCTGCCCCTCATGACCCTGGTGGCAGTCCCGCGCCTGCTCCTGCTCGACCCGCCTCCCCGCAGTGCCGCCCTGGACGGCGCAGCTGCCGAGGGCCCCGCGGCAGGGGCCCACCCGGAGGCCCGTGGACCTCAGGGCACGGAGGGCTCCTAGGCCGCGATCAGCTCGACGATCCCATACGCACCCGTGTCGATCACGCGCCCCGGACGGAAGCCCGCGGCCGCGCCGAGCGCCTGATGCTCGGCGGCGGAACGCTGCCTGCCCTCTGTCTGGGCGAGCATTATGACATCCGAGATGGACACCGGGAACGCCGCGGCATTGGGCTCCTGGAGCCACTCGAGGACCAGCACCCTGGCGCCCTGCCCTGAGGCGGCCGGACCGGCCGCGGACCGCACTGTCCGCAGGATCCGCAGGCACTGCCCGTCGTCCCAGTCATGGAGCACGTCCTTGAGCAGGTACACGTCCGCTGCCGCGTCGAACCCCGTGAACAGGTCCCCCTCCACCGCCCGCACCCGCCCGGCCATGCCCCGACGCGCGAGGTAAGCCCCGGAGGCGGCGAGGGGGCCGGCCTGGTCCACCAGCACGCCGTCGAGCGCGGGACGGGCGGCGAGGACCTCGGCGAGCATGGCGCCCACGCCACCGCCCACGTCTGCGACCGTCCCCCGCTCCGGCCACGGGTAGGCGGCCACGATGAGCGGGGCAGCCATGAGGGTGAGCTCCCGCATGGTGCGCGCGAACCCGGCCTCCTCATCCGGATGCTCGGCGAGGTGCTCCCAGATTGAGCGTCCCGTGGCCGCGTTGAACGCGGGGAGGCCGTCGCGGAGGCTCTGGGGGAGGCGCATCGCGCCCTCGAGCACGGCGCGGGAAGTGGCGTAGCGGATCCAGCCGGCCATCGAGTGCGGGTGGTCCTCGAGCAGCAGCTCCCCAGTGCGGGTCAGCGTGAAGCGGCCGTGCCGGTCCAGCCGCAGGAGCCCGTAGACCGCGAGGCCGCGGAGCACGCGGTGGACTGTGTCGGCGTGGAGGCCCAGCTCGTCCGCGATCTGGGCGGCGGTGCGCGGGCCGGCCGCGAGGGGTTCTGCGAGGCGCGTGTGCACCGCAGCGCGCAGGAGCATGGTGGCCGCCATGGAGCCGGAGACCTCGAGGAACCGTGCCCTGGGCGGCTTGAGAACGGCGGATGCGCGGTCCAGCGCGGCGCTGACGCGCTGGACCGCACGGACGGCGGCTGGCGGCGGGGTGCGCATGCGGCCCAGCGTACCGTCCTGCTCGTTATGGAGGCGGGGGCCGCGCGCGGCGGCGCCGACACGCCGCAGGCGGCCGGCGTGGGGGACGAAGACGAGCACGGACACACCGCGCCGGTCCGCCGCCTCCGGAAGACGTCCCGCGTCGGTGCAGAAACCGAGTACTGGGTGCCGCCCCTGCAGGTAGTCGCGGGCGAAAGACGCGTACCCGCTGCGGCAAGTCAGGTGGTGGCCCGAAGCGGCACGGGCAGAGTGCGCCCGTAGTTTTGAGAGCACTTGATTTTCTAACTCCACCTAGAGCGCAGATTCCGAGGGGGAACCATGCAGCCCATCCCAGTCCGCCTCACCAGACGGCTCGCCGGCGCCGTGCTGATCCCTGGCATTGTCACGGGTTCATTCTTCATGGCCGGCCCGTCCAGTGCGGCTCCGGAATCCGGCGCGGCCATCTGCAATGGGGTGGTGAACCAGCTCGCCCACCGGGGCAACGTGCAGGCCAATCTCCTCAAGGCCGCGGCCCGCAGGAACGCGACGCTCGTCTCGCAGCTCCAGTCCGAGCAGACTGCGCTGCAGACGACGGCGGACTCCCTGGCGGCCCAGATTGCCGAGGGGGAGCAGGCCGTGCAGGCACTGGACCAGGAACTCGCCCAGCTGGACGCTGGGATCGTTGCTGTCGAGGCCGAGCTGGCAGCCCTGGCCGCCGAGAAGACCGCTGCGCAAGAGGAGGCTGCCGCGGCCGGAGCCGCCCTCGAGGACCTGAAGGCCCAGCGTGCGGGTGTCGAGGCGCAGCTCGCCCCTCTCCTCGCCCAGCAGGCCGACGCCCAGACGGCCTTCACCGAGCTCTCCGACCGTGCTGCCCAGCTTGAGGCCCTAAAGACCGAGACCGAGGGGCAGCTCGCCTCTGCCCAGGCCGAACTGGCGACACTAAGGTCGCAGGCTGAGGCGGCCGCGGGGGCGCTGGCGGCCAAGAACGCCGAGATTGCCCGGGCCGAGGACGAGCTCGCGGGACTGACTGCGGCCGCCGAGCAGGCGGCCGCGGATGCAGCAGCGGCGGCGGATGCCGTCGCAGCCGCCGAGGACGAGCTGGCGCGGCTCGAGGCGCTCGGCACGGCCGCGCAGGAGGAACTGGACCAGCAGAGGGCGGACGTTGCCGACGCCCGCACGACGCTCGCGGGTCTCGAGGAGGCCGCGACGGCGGCAGCCGGTGCCGTCACCGCCAAGGAAGCCGAGATCGAGCAAGCCCGCGCAGAGCTCGCCGTGCTCGCAGACAAGGCTGCTGCCGCGGCTGACGCTGGGGACGCCAAGGAGGCGCAGATCGCCGAGGCCCAGGCCGAGCTCACTGCGCTCCAGTACCAGGCTGCGCAGGCCGCGGCGGACCTCGCAGCCAATCAAGCGGCGATCACCGCCCTCGCGGCGGACATCGAGAGCCTGCAGTTCCAGATCGACGCGAAGGAGTCCGAGATCGCGGCCAAGGAGGCCCAGCTGGCGCAGGCCGAGGCGGACCTCGCGGCACTGCAGTCCCGCAAGGCCTTCCTGGAGTCCGAGATCGCCCGCCTGAGCGCCATCAAGGACAACAGGGACGGCGGCAAGAAGGAGCGCGAGGCGCAGATCGCCGCCTACCAGGCCGAGCTCACCACCGTGAACACGCAGATCTCGGACAAGACGACCCTCATCAGCGGGCTCAATGGCGACCTGGAAGCGCTCCAGTCAGCGGTATCGGCCCTCACCGGCCAGCTGCAGGCCAAGCAGGCCGAGAGCGCCGCCCTGCAGAAGGATGCGGTGCCCCTCCAGGACGCCGTCACGGCAACCAACACCAGCGTCGCTGCGAAGGAAGCGGAGATCGCCGCACTCCAGACGCAGCTCTCGACTCTCCGGGACGCTCTCACCGCGGCCGATGCCGACGTCGCAGCGAAGCAGGCGGAGCTCGCTGGGCTCGAGTCTGAGCTTCCGGCGCTGCAGCAGGCCGCTGCGGATGCTCAAGCGGCAGTGACGGCCCAGACCCAGGTCGTCGATGGCCTCGAGGCCGAGCTGCCAGGGCTGACCGAGGGCCTCGAAGCGGCTCAGGCGGAGGTCACGGCGCAGAAGGACATCCTCGCAGGCCTCGTCGCTGCGTCCGACCAGGCCGCTGCCGACGCCGCCGCAGCCGCAGCCGCGGTGGATGGCAAGAAGACCGAGATCTCCTCGCTCCAGGCGGACGTCCCCGCACTCCAGCAGGCGTACGACGCCGCTGCCTCCTCCGTCGCGACGAAGGAGGCCGAGGTCGCGGCACTCGACGCGGAGCTCGACCGGCTCACGAAGGAACTGGCTGAGGCCAACGCCCAGATCGCGGCGAAGGAGGCCGAGATCCTCGCGCTCCAGGATCGGGTGGCGCCCCTCCAGGCGCAGCTCGCCGCGCTCGAGGGCGAGATCAGTGCCACCGAGACCCGTCTCCAGACGCTCCAGGCCCAGATCGCATCCCTCGACGGCAAGATCGTAGAGGCGCAGAACACCCTTCGCACGCTGACGGCTCAGAAGAAGGCCAACCGCGACGCGGTCGCGGCGCAGGCGGCCATCATCACGGCCCTCCAGGCTGAACTCGAGAAGGCCATGGCGGCGGTCCGCGCGATCGACCCCCAGATCCAGCTCGGCGGCTGCGTGGCATAGGCGAGCAGGAGCTGACGCGCTCAGTACCCCGGCCCGGCACCGGCAGGGTCATGCCGCGCCACTGCTGCGGGCGAGGAACTCCTGGCCGCGGGCGACCTGCGCCTCCATGGAGCCCTGCGCGGCCAGGGCGAGGGCCCGCTGGGCTGCGTCGAGCGCGTGCTCCGTGCGGCCCGCGGCCCAGGCGGCCCCGGCGACGGCGAGGAGGATCTCGACGTCCAGCCAGTGGTACGAGTCGGTGACCCGGCGGCACAGCGCCGCCGCGTTCTCCATCCAGGCCAGCGCCGTCACCGGGTCCCCCGTGGCGAGGTGGGTCAGGCCCACGGTCTTGGCTGCGAGTCCCTCCCAGCACGGGTCCTGGATCTGCCGGGCCAGAACGAAGGTCGCCTCGGCGGCCTCCCGCACGTCCACTGGGTCGCGCCCCTGCACGAGGCCGATGTGGCCCATCCACGCCTCCGGCCACGGCCTGAACGCGGTCCACCTCTCCGAGGATGCCACCCGGCACGAGCCCTGCGCCCACTCCGCAGCCTCCTCGAGCCGTCCGAGCGTGTAGAGGCTGCGGGCGCCCAGTCCGAGCACCCAGGCCTCGCGGCGGGCGGCCCCAGCGCTCCGGCTCAGCTCGAGGGCTTGGCCGAAGCCCTCCGCAGCAGCGGCTGGGTCCCCGCCGTCGTGCAGGTTCATGGCCGCGAACCCGGCGATTGCCGCCCGCAGGGAGAGGTCCTCGCCCGCGAGCCCCTCGGCGGCGGCGAGGTTCTGGGCGGCGCTGATCCTCCGGCCGGCCTGCAGGTCCGTGTAGGCGAGCTCGGAGTATGCCTTCGCGGCGAGAGCCGCGTCCCCCGCGGCCGAGGCGCGCTCGAGGCCGGCGCTGAGCATCACGGCGCCCTCGTCGTCGTACCCGCGCACCGCATGCACGAGCGCCGTGCCGAGCTCGATGAGGCAGCGCGCCAGCAGCCGGGCGTCCCGGGCTCGCTCCGCCGCGTGGGTCGCCCCGCGCAGGCACTCGATGCCGGCGTCCGCGGCCCCGGCTGCCAGCGCGGCGAGCCCCGCCTCGCACAGGGACGTCGCGGTCGCGTGCTGCCCTATCCCGGGCACGGGCCCCGCGACGCTCGGGCGCGCCGCCGCACGGATGGCCGGCGAGGCGGTGACGCCGAGCTCCCGCGCGAAGAGCCGCTCGGAGGCTTCGGCCTGCCGGGCGGCGGCCTCCGCGTCTCCGGACTCGGCGAGCGCCTTCACGAGCAGCACATGGTGGCCCTCCTCGTAGGGCGCGCGGCGCACCATGGCGCCGGCAAGCGACACGGCGCGCTCGGCGTCGCGCGCCGAGATGGCCTTGAGCGTGTGCTGACGCAGTGCGGCGAGCAGCTCCCCGTCCACCCGGTGGCGCTCCACCGCCAGCCACGCGGCGAAGGCGGCGCCGGCGCCCGCATCGAGGCCCTCGAGGAACCGGCCCTCAGGCCAGGGCTCGGGCAGCCTTCCGCGGGCCAGCTCGCCCACGTCGAGCTCGAGGCCGGGCGTGCTCAGGGGCGGGAGCGGGTCGCCGCGGAAGGCCTCAGGAAGGCCGACGGCGCGGCGGAGCTCCGTGAGCGTCCAGCGTAGGGCGCCGAGCGGGTCGTCGGCCTCGTCGAAGAGCTCCTCCGCGAGGACGTGGCGGGGGATGGGCGCTGTGGCACGGGCGAGCCTGGCCAGCACCGCCCACGACTTGCGGCCGCGGGGTGCCGGCAGGGGGACGCCATCGCGTTCCAGAGACATGCTGCCGATCAGGCGCACCCGGAGCACACGGCCAACCTAGCAGGAGTCAGGCCGCGCGGACGAGGATGTGCGCGGCGGCGAGCGGGTCGAGCCGGAGCAGGAGCAGCTCGCGGCCGTGGGCATTGAGCGCGTGCAGGAGCAGTCCGTGGACGATCCCGAAGGCCCGTTGGCGGGCGATCTCGGTGCCGTCCCAGTCAACGAGCGCTGCGGCCGCTCCCGGGGCGGTGTCCCGCACGGCGGCGGCGAGGATCTCGAGCGCTGCGGCCTCGGAGCGGGTGCCCTCGGCGTCGATGCGCTGTGCGGTGGTGGTGAGGAGGTCGTTGAGTTCCATGCCTCCAGCATCCGCAGCCACCGTGTGAGCGCGCGGGTGAGCCCCGAGCGCTTCCGTGCGCTCCCGCTCGTTATGGATCTGGGGACCGCGCGCGGCGGCGCCGACACGCCGCGAAGTGGCCGACGGGAGGTCCCATAACGAGCAGGAGCTGACACGCGCAGCACCTAGGCCTGCTGCGCTCAGTACCCCGGCGCCGCCGGGAGCCCCAGGTACTCCTCGAGGGTGGCCACGCCCCGCGCGTGCATGTCCGCGGCCGCCTCGACCCCGATGTACCGCAGGTGCCACGGCTCGTAGTAGTAGCCGGTGGTCTCGTGGTGCCACCACGGGTACCGGATGATGAACCCGTACTCGTGGGCGTGCGCGGCTGCCCATACCCCCGCGGCCGTGTCCTTGAAGCACAGCTGCAGGGAGCACGCGCCTGTGGGAGCCGCGATGTCGAACGCGAAGCCGGTCTGGTGCTCCGAGTAGCCCGGCCGCGCCGAGGAAACGTCCGCGACGGCCTGCCCCTGCCGCGCGACCCACCCGTTGTACGTGGCCACCTGCGTCGCGTAGGAGCGATAGCCGCTCAGGAGGGCCATCGGCGCGCCGTCCGCGGCGGCGGCGGCGAACATCCGCTCCGCCGCCCGCGCCGTGACCGGGTTGAGCTGCACGTTCGAGGCGCCCGCGGCAAGCGGCACGGCGGGGGTCGTGAGGGGCGGCGCGTAGTCGAGCGGGACCAGCGGCCGCTTCTTGTTCACGACCACGAGCGGGCTCGTCGGGTCCCCCACTCCCGCCGAAGTGGGGGACTGGCCCGCCGAGGTGGGGGACTGGCCCGCCGAGGTGGGGGACTGGCCCGCCGAGGTGGGGGACTGGCCCGCCGAGATGTGGGTGCGCCCCGCCGTCGCCGAGGCGGACGACGCCGACGGCGGGCCGGCCGCCGTCGTGCTCGCCGCCGTCGTGCTTCCGGGAGAGGTGCTGGGAGCGGCGCCGCCCGAGCACGCGGTGAGCACGGACAGCAGCACCGCCGCCAGAACGAGTCCGCGCACGCGCACGAGTCCGCGCACCCGCACGGGACTACACCTTCCTCAGGAGCATGCGCCGGATCGAGTGGTCTGCGTCCTTGCTCAGCACGAGCTGCGCCCGCCCCCGCGTGGGCAGGACGTTCTGCAGGAGGTTGGGCTCGTTGATGCGCTTCCAGATGCTGCGCGCGGTCGTGATGGCCTCCTCGTCCGAGAGGGAGGCGTAGCGGTGGAAGTAGCTCTCCGGCTGGGCGAACGCCCCGGAGCGGAGCTTGAGGAAGCGGTGGACGTACCACTCCTCGATGTAGCTCGTCTTCGCGTCCACGTAGATGGAGAAGTCGAAGAAGTCGCTCAGGGCCAGGCCCGTCGTGCCGTCGTGCCGGGCGCGCGCGGGGGCGAGGACGTTCAGGCCCTCCACGATGAGCACGTCCGGCCGGCGGACCACCACCTCGCGGCCCGGCACGATGTCATAGGTCAGGTGCGAGTACCAGGGCGCCCGGACCTCCTCCGCGCCGGACTTGATCTCGGCCACGAAGCGCAGCAGCGCGCGGCGGTCATAGGACTCCGGGAAGCCCTTCCGCTCGAGCAGGCCGCGGCGCTTGAGCTCTGCGAGGGGGTAGAGGAAGCCGTCCGTCGTGACGAGCTGCACGTCCGGGGTGGAGGGCCAGCGGCGCAGCATCTCGCGCAGCACGCGGGCAATGGTGGATTTCCCGACCGCCACCGAGCCGGCCACGCCGATCACGAACGGGGTCCGCTGCGTGCGCTCCCCGAGGAAGGTGGTGGTGGCGGAGTGGAGCTGGCCGGAGGCCTCGACGTAGAGGGCGAGCAGGCGGGAGAGGGGGAGGTAGACGTCCCGGATCTCGCCGAGGTCCAGAGGGTCGCCGAGGCCGCGGAGGCGGTCGATGTCCTCCTGGTTGAGCGGCTGCTCCATGCGGTCCGCGAGGCGCGCCCACGTGGCGCGGTCGAGCTCGACGAACGGCGACGCACCGTTGCCCTCGAACTCGCTTCTCTCCAGACTCACCCTGAGATTCTGCCAACTGCGGCCCACATCACGAAATGAGCTGCGGGCGTGCGACGCCGGTAGGATGAGGCGCATGTGTGGAATCGTCGGCTATGTTGGCCGTGCTGAGTCGCGCTCCGGTGCGACCCACGGCGCCCTTGATGTCGTGATCGAAGGCCTGCGCCGCCTCGAGTACCGCGGCTACGACTCTGCCGGTGTGGCCGTGGTGGCCGACGGCGGGATCGAGTCGCGGAAGAAGGCGGGCAAGCTCGTCAACCTCGAGAACGAGCTCGCGGAGCACCCGCTCCCGGAGAGCCTGACCGGCATCGGGCACACCCGCTGGGCCACCCACGGCGGACCCACCGACGCCAACGCGCACCCGCACCTCGCGGACGGCGGGAAGCTCGCCGTCATCCACAACGGCATCATCGAGAACTACGCGCCGCTCAAGGCGGAGCTCGTGGCCAAGGGCGTGCAGTTCCTCTCCGAGACGGACACCGAGGTGGCCGCGGCGCTCCTCGGCGACCTGTTCCGGGGCGCGGCCGACGGCGACATCACCAAGGCGATGCAGCTCGCCGCCCAGCGGCTCGAGGGGGCATTCACGCTCCTCGCCGTGCACGCCGAGCAGCCCGGCGTCGTGGTGGCGGCGAGGCGGAACTCGCCGCTCGTCGTCGGCCTCGGGGAAGGCGAGAACTTCCTCGGCTCCGACGTGTCCGGGTTCATCGACTACACGCGCCGCGCCGTGGAGCTCGGCCAGGACCAGATCGTGACGATCACGCCGGAGTCATTCGTGGTGACCGACTTCTTCGGCAACCCGGCCGAGGGCAAGGAGTTCGAGGTCTCGTGGGACGCCGCCTCGGCGGAGAAGGGCGGCTTCGGCTCCTTCATGGAGAAGGAGATCCATGACCAGCCCGCGGCGGTGCATGACACGCTGCTGGGCCGCTCGGACGCCTCGGGCCGCCTCATCCTCGACGAGCTGCGGATCGACCCGGCCGAGCTGAAGAAGGTCGACAAGATCATCGTGCTCGCGTGCGGCACCGCCGCGTACGCGGGGCTTGTGGCGAAGTACGCGATCGAGAACTGGTGCCGCATCCCCACCGAGGTGGAGCTCGCACATGAGTTCCGGTACCGCGACCCGATCGTGGACGCGAACACCCTCGTGGTCTCCATCAGCCAGTCCGGCGAGACGATGGACACCCTCATGGCCGTCCGCTACGCCCGCGAGCAGGGCGCGAAGACGGTCTCGATCTGCAACACGAACGGCTCCACGATCCCGCGCGAGTCGGACGCGGTGCTGTACACGCATGCCGGCCCGGAGATCGCGGTGGCCTCCACCAAGGCGTTCCTGGCCCAGATCACTGCGGCGTACCTGCTGGGGCTGTACCTCGCGCAGCTGCGCGGGAACATCTTCTCGGGCCAGATCAAGGACGTGCTCGCGGACCTGAACAAGATCCCCGAGAAGATCCAGAAGGTCCTGGACTCCGCGGAGGAGCTCCGCGAGCTGGCCCGGAGCATGAAGGACGAGAAGTCCGT
This sequence comes from Sinomonas halotolerans, assembly GCF_039615075.1. Lineage (NCBI taxonomy): Bacteria > Bacillati > Actinomycetota > Actinomycetes > Micrococcales > Micrococcaceae > Sinomonas > Sinomonas halotolerans. Next base: position 248,884 of record NZ_JBDFRB010000004.1, read on the forward strand.
GCTGTTCCTGGGCCGCCACGTGGGCTACCCCGTGGCGCTCGAGGGCGCGCTCAAGCTCAAGGAGATCGCGTACATCCACGCCGAGGGCTTCGCCGCGGGCGAGCTCAAGCACGGGCCGATCGCGCTCATCGACGAGGGCCAGCCGGTCTTCGTGGTGGTGCCGTCCCCGCGCGGACGGGACTCGCTGCACTCCAAGGTCGTCTCCAACATCCAGGAGATCCGGGCCCGCGGTGCGCGGACGCTCGTGATCGCGGAGGAGGGCGACGAGGCCGTGCGCGACTACGCCGAGCACGTGTTCTACGTCCCCGAGACCCCCGTGCTGCTCATGCCGCTGCTCACGACGGTGCCGCTGCAGATCTTCGCGGCGGAGCTGGCCTCGGCCAAGGGCTACGACGTGGACCAGCCGCGCAACCTCGCGAAGTCCGTCACCGTCGAGTAGCCCCTTCCCGTTCCGGGTACACATAATTCCACCCAAGAGTGTTTCGGGTACGCATAAATCCACCCAAGAGCGTTTCGGGTACGCATAAATCCACCCACGAGCGTTCCGGGTACACATAACTCGGCCGGATCGGCATTTCGGGTACGAGCCCTTCCAAGGGTTCGTACCCGAAACCCGTTAAGCGCGCTTGCGATCGCCCCAGCCCCTGAGCCCGGGTCTCTGAGCTCAGATCCTCGGGCATGAGGCTCAAGATCCTTCGCCCCAAGAGAATTCCATTGGCCTTCTCGCTCCGTGGGGAAGCGCCTCGTACCCGAAACGCGCGGGGGTGGTTTTATGTGTACCCGAAACGCTCCAGGGGGCTTTTATGTGTACCCGAAACGTGGGTGAGGCGGGCCACGAGGGCAGGCGCCGGGTCCACCCCCAGCTCATCCCACAGGAGCCTGCGGAAGTCGCGGTAGCAGCGCAGCGCCGCGTACCGGTTGCCCTGGCTCAGATGGGCGGCGATGAGCGCCTCGGCCGCGGATTCGCTCAGCGGCTCCGCGGCGAGCGCGGCGATCCCCGCCTGGGTGGCGAGCGCGTGCTGCCCGGCCCCGGCCATCGTCCGGCACACGGCCTCGAGGGCCTGGAGGCGCAGCTGCCGGAACGAGTCCTGCGCGGCCGTGGCCCACTCCTCGTGCCACCCGGGCAGGAGGTCCTCGGACAGGAGCGCGATCTCCTCGAGGGTCGCATGCCTGCCTCCGAGGCAGGCCGCCGCGACCGCCCGCGCCCGGTGGAGGTCCACCTCGGCGTCCAGCACCAGGTCCTCGCCCACGCTCTCCACCCACCCGTGCGGCAGCTGCCACAGGGCCCGGCGCAGGTTCGCGCGCCCGTGCGGCTCGGGGACGTCGGGCCACAGCTGCTCCGCGGCGGCGCCCCGCGGGACCGCGGACTGGTGGGGGCCCGATTCGTGCAGGGCGAGGAAGGCGAGCACCCGCCGCGCCGGCAGGGCGAGGCGAACCATGGGGTAGATCCCCAGCCGCCCCACGACTGCCACCCGTCGTCGGGGCGGTGGCACCGGCTGACCCGCTTCAGCATCCATGGGCGCCCCCTCCTCCGGCACTATCGGCAGGCGGCCGCGGCTTGTCAAGCGGCTGGGACAGGGGCCGGGCACCGCGGGACGCTACCGGGACGTAGCGCGGACGCGGCGGCAATGGCGCACGACGCCGGCACGCACCTTCCGCGGACGTCCTCGCCCTCCGTGGGGGACGGCCCGGGTGGTGCACTGGCTCCAGCAAGTGCGAGCGAGGGAGGGCCCGATGTCCATCACCCAGGAGCCGCTGCCCGCCCCGGCCGGGGCCCACGACGGGCAGGCTGCGCGGCTGCACGAGGGGAACGGGTACGAGAATCCGTTCTCCGAGGCCTTGACGGGAGCGGAGCCGGTGGGCAGCGTCGGGCTGCTGCCGTGGACCGAGAGCCTTACCCCGTTCGCCGAGCGTGCCGGCGCCGGCGGCCCGGCGGGAGGAGCGGACGCCCTCTACGCCGAGGCGCTCGAGGGGTTCCGCGACGAGGCCTTCGCGGAGGCAGTCGCCGACCTCGTGGCCGAGACCGCCGAGGCCGTGGACGAGCGCTTCGAGGGCGAGGCCCCGGGCTACGGCACGGAGCGGGAGCGGATCGGGGACGCGCACCTCGCGCCTCTGGGCCTCGAGGCGGAGCGCTACCTCGGCCGGCTCGAGGAGCGCCTCTCCCTCACGGATGCGGCGTCCCTGAGCGAGGAGCAGTTCGATGCCCTCCTGGACGGCATGGACACGGCAGGGGAGGTCCTGACCCCGGCGGGCGAGGAGTTCCTCGGCAGCCTGGTCCGCAAGGCCAAGAAGGCGGTGAAGTTCGTCGCGAAGGCCGCCAGGAAGGTCGCGGGGACCGTGGCGGGCCCGCTGCTGCGGGGCGTCCTGGCCAGGCTCAAGGGCCTTGTGCGCCCTTTGCTCCAGCGGGTGCTGTCCTTCGCGATCGGCCGCCTCCCCGCGCCGCTCCAGCCGGCGGCCCGCGCGCTCGCGTCCCGGATCAGGTTCGAGGCCGAGTCCCTCGCGGAGTCCGAGTGGGAGGCGGAGTGGGAGGCGGAGGCCTCCGCGGACACGGCGGGCCTCGCGCTCGCGCCGGCGCTGCCCACGGACCCGGAGCTGCTCGCGGAGTCGTTCGACGCCGTTGCCGCCGAGGCGCTCGCGGAGGCGGCCGGCGCTGCTTCCGCGGGCCAGGCGGCGGTCCGGGACCTCGCGCTGGGCGAGGAGCCCGAGGCCTTCGCGGGCCAGGAGGGGCTCCGTCCGGACGAGGGCCGCGAGCTCGAGGCCCTTGCCGCCGCCCGCGCCGAGCTGATCGACCGGATAGCCGCAGCGGGCGAGGACGAGGACCTCGCGCCCGCGGTCGAGGAGTTCGTCCCGGCCCTCCTCGCCGCCCTGCGCGTGGGCATCCGGCTCGTGGGCCGTCCGCGCGTGGTGGGCTTCCTCGCCAAGTACGTCGCGCAGCTGATCGGCCGGTGGACGGGCCCCCAGCTGGCAGGGCCGCTCTCCAACGCGGTGGTCGACGCCGGCCTGCGGCTCCTGCAGCTCGAGTCGCCGTCCGAGGAGTCCGAGTGGGAGGCCGCGCCGACCGTCCTCGCGGCGACGGTGGAGGACACCGTGCGCCGCCTGGCGGAGGCCGAGGACTACACCCTGGACAACGAGGACCTCCTCCAGCTCGCCGTCGCGGAGGCGTTCGAGCAAGCGGTCGCAACGAACTTCCCCTCGGCGCTGGTCCGGCCTGGGCTCCAGCAGGCACCCACGCTCGGCGGAAGCTTCATCACGCGCCGGGCCCGCTCGGCGCACCCCTTCCGCCGCTACACGCGCATCCCCGAGGTGGAGGTGACGCCCCAGGTGGCCGAGGCCGTCCGCACGTTCGGCGGCGCGACCCTCGCCGCGGCCCTCCGCTCCGCGGGGTTTCAGCTCCCGCTGCGGGCCCGGGTGCACATCTACGAGGCCGTGACGGGAACCACCCTGCCGCGCATCGCCGCGCGGGACCGCGGCCCCGCCCGCTCGGGCGGCGGCCCCCGCCGGGCGTGGCGGCGCATGCACCCGCTCACGCCCCAGGCTGCCGGGCTGCTCCTGCGCGAGCCCCGGCTCGGCGTGGCCGCCCCGGCCGCGTTCCTGCAGTCGCGGGGCCGCGTGGCCGCCGGGCAGCGCTTCTACGTGCTCGAGCCCCTCGGCGCCGCGGCCGCGGCCAGGCCGCTCGCAGGCGCCGCGGCGCGGCCGAGCCAGCCGCGCGTCGTCGTCGACCTCCCCCAGGCGAGGATCGACGTCGTCGTGCACCTGGCCGACGCCGACGCGCAGGGGATCGCCGCCGCCGTGCGCCAGGGCGCGGGCACGCCGGCGCTGCTGCAGGCCCTCTCGCGCGCGTTCCGGGGGCTCGACTTCAGCCGCCCCGGCCGCGGGGTCGTGCTCCGCAGGGAGGCGGTGGAGGGCGAGGAGCTCTCGCCCGCCGGGATCGTGGGCCAGGTGGCGCCGAGCGTGCTCGGGGCGCTGCGCCGGCGAGTGCGCCAGTGGTACCTGGCCCAGCTGGCGCAGTGGGCGCGGACGCGGGCGGAGGAGTTCGCCCGGGCGGCCGCGCAGGGCAGGGGGGTGACAGTGCGGGTCGAGCTCACCGCGGTGCCGGGCCTGGCCCTCGTGCACGACGCCGTCAACGGTCGCCTGGGCGTGTCCGGCCTGAGGAAGGCCATGGACGGCTCGGCGTTCAGCGGCGCGCCGCAGGCGAGGGTCACCGTGGTCCCGGGGAGCCCCCTGCCATGACGGCGCTGGCTGCCCCGCGCGAGCGCCTCGTCGCCGCGGACCTCCAGCGGCAGAGCGCGCACTGGCTCTCCGCCGCCGCGACGTTCGAGGACGCCGAGGAGTTCGCCTCCGCCCAGGCCTGGGCAGCGGTCGAGGCGCAGACCGGCCTCCCGCTGCGGCGCCAGCTCGGCACCGCGGCGCGCGAGCTCGTGGGCCTCGGCCGCGACGCGCACAGGCTCGCGACGGCGGCACGCACCGACCCGTCCCGGCTCACCGCCGCGGCCAGGTCCGTCCAGGTGTTCCGGCGCCGGTACACGCAGGTCGAGACCACGCTCGAGTTCTTCGGGGACGCGGTCAGCTCGCGCAGCTCCCAGGGCCTGCGCTCCACACTGCGGCTGCTGGACGGGATGGCCGTGCAGAGCATGTCCGCCGTGCTCGTCCCTGCGGGGATCCCCGTGCCGCCCGTCCTCTGCTACGTGGACAAGGGGCTCGGGGCGTCCATCCTGCGGGCAGGCATCCGGCTGTGGAACCCCGGGACCGTGAACCCGGTCGCGGCCATCAAGATCGTGCGGCACAACCTCTACCGGCCCACCTCCCTGTTCCACGAGACCGGCCACCAGGTAGCGCATCTGGCCCTGTGGACCGGGAGCGTGCGGGAAGCGATCGCGAGGGTGCTCGCGGGCGAGCCCGAGCTCGCCCGGATGTGGGAGCCCTGGGCCTCCGAGATCGCCGCGGACGTCTTCGCGTTCCTGCACACCGGCTACGCGTCCGTTGCGGCGCTGTACGACGTGGTCGGGGATGCGCGGACCATCCTGCGGTGGCCGCTCGGCGACCCGCATCCGGTGGGCTGGCTCCGGACCAGGCTGGGCTGCGCCCTGTGCCGGGCCGCCGGGTGGGGGGCCGGGCCGTGGGACGCGCTGGAGGAGGCCATGCTGGCCGCCCATCCCGCCGCGGCCGCAGACCCTTCGGTGCGGGCCCTGCTCGAGCGCTCGGCCGGCTGGCTGCCGGCGCTCGCGAGCGCGTGCCTCGCCGCCCCGGTGCCCGCGTTCGGCGGCCGGGCCATGGCCGCGGTGCTCGATCCCGCGCGCGTCTCGCCCCGGGCGCTGGCAGACCTCGAGCGGTCCGCTGGGGCCGGAGCCTGGTCCTCTCCGCACTGGCGGCGCACCGAGGGCATCCGCCTCGTGGCACTCGCGGGCCTGCGGGAGGCCGAGGACCCGGACGGTGCGCCCGCGTGGATCGAGCGGGCGCGGACATGGATGAGCGCGGCCGTCCCGGCCGCGGGGTGAACGGGCTGACGAGGGAACTCGGCGGGCACGCTGGACGGCGGGCCGCAACTGAGGAGGAGGAGTGATGGTCGCGAGGAAGCAGCCGGGCGGACCGTCCGGCGAGGACAAGGACGAGGACAAGGGCGCGGGCACAGCCAGCGGGTCCGGCCGCTCCGCCGGGGCATCTCGGGCAGCGGAGGAGCACGCGGATGAGACCCACGCCCTGGCCCTGCACGTGCAGGACCTGCAGGCGGAGAACGAGGACCTCCGGCGGCGGCTCGACGGGCTCACCGAGTCCGTCGGCGCGGCACTCGGGTTCGACCAGATCGGCCGGGGGCTCTCGAGCATCGTGAGCGAGCTCGAGCCCCTGCGCTACCTCATGCCGCCACGCAACGGGAGGCCCCTCCCGCGACGCACCATCGAGGCGCTCTTCCGGCTGAGGGCCTCCCTCGAGCGGCACGAGTGGACTGATGTCGGCTCGCTCGGAATCGTCGAGCCGGACGTGGGCTTCATCGGCCAGGCCAGACCGGACCGGGACAAGAACGCCCTGTAGCGCGAAGGAGAGCGAGACCATGATCCAGCAACTCGTCCGGCGGCTCACCGGCGGCGGCGTGACGCAGCAGCAGGCCGCGGAGAGGGTCCTCACGGCGGACCCGATGGACCTCATCCTGCACATGGAACAGGTGTGGGACGCCGCGAACCTCTGGCAGGACCCCGTGGGCCCGGCCGGCGCGGCCCGCCGTTCCCTCATCCAGCTCGGCGCGTTCAGCGGTGACGCCCCCACGGCCAGCCCGGCCTGGGACCACCTCGGATACTCGTTCGTGCTCGAGAACACGCGGGCCCTCCAGATCATCCGCCGCGTGGTCCGCGAGTTCCGCTCCGGCGAGGGGCTCGGCGTCCCCTCGATCGCCACGATGCGCTGGCTCGACGCGACCGAGGCCCTCGTCTTCGCCGCGCCCAGCCTGCTCTCGGCCTGGCTCTCCACCTCCGCCGTCCGCCCGGACCCGGAGGCCGTGCGCCGCAACGCGTACTGGCGCCTCTTCGGCATGGACCTCGCCTTCGGCGCGGACGACAACCGGCCCTTCGTCTTCGACAAGGCCGTGGCCTCGAACGCCTCGTTCGTGCCCCTCTTCGAGGAGCTCCTGTTCGAGCTGTGGCAGGCCATGTCCAACCTGCGCAACACGTCCGGGGCGAACCAGGCCGACGACGACCGCATCTTCCGGATCGCCGAGCAGCTCGGCTACGTGCTGCGCGTGCGCCGGCAGAAGGCCCTCCTGGCCCGCGAGGAGCTCGCCGCCGCGACGGCCCTCGGCTGGGTCGAGCTGACCCTCAGCGCGAACACGCCCGTCGTCGTCGACCTCCGCGCCGAGGCCACGAGCGCCGGCGACCGGCTCCGCCTCATCGGCGAGCGCGTGGGCCTGGCCCCGCACAGCCGCTCGAGCGCGTTCCTCTCCATGGCCTCGGACCTCTCCCTGCTCCTGCGCACCCTCGAGGCCGGCTACGTCACCGGGCCGGAACTCGCCTGGCTGCTCTACGCGGACCAGTCGCCGGCCGCGCCGCCCCTCCCGCCCGGCGCCGCCCCGCTCGGGGCCGAGAGCCGCCGCGTCATCACCGAGTGGTCCGCCGCGACCGGCAAGGACCTCAAGCGGATGGCGCGCTCGGCCCGGGTGGAGCTCGACTCCCGGCAGCCCGTCCTCACGCGCTGAGGAGGCCGCCATGTCCGCGGACGCGTTCACGCTGGGCCTGGACCCGTGGGGCTTCGAGTCCCCGTTCGGTTCCGAGTCCCCCTTCGGAGCCGGGTCCCCCTTGCCCCTCGCCGCCGGCGCTGCACCGGCAGCCGCCGAGGCCCCGTGGGCGGAGCCCGAGCAGGAGTCCGGCGGCGGGGTCGCGTTCCCCTCCGGCGCGGTCCTGATGCGCGCCTCCGGCGCCACGGGCCGCGACCAGGAGCACTGGGACCCCAACGGCGCCGGCCTGCCCCTGCTCGACACCGGCCCGGCCGTCCGCCGGACCAGGCTCTCGGCGAACTTCACCGTGGGCGAGCTCGCGAGCAGCGGCGGCCGCGCCTCGGACGTCGCGCGCATCTCCCCGGAGCTCGTCCGCGTCCTCCAGGCCATCCGGGACCGCGCGGGCAAGCCCGTGCGCATCACCTCCGGCTACCGGTCCTGGGCCCGCAACAAGGCCCTCTACCGGGGCTACGGCAAGAAGCCCACGCTCAGCCGGCACTGCTCGGGGCAGGCCGTGGACATCACGGTGCCGGGGCTCAGCGGCGCCCAGATCGCCAGGCTCGCGATCGACGCCGCCGGCGGCGAGCTCGCCATCGGCCTCGGGAAGGGGTTCGCGCACATCGACGTGCGTGGGGCGTGGACGGTGTGGTCGTACGGCGGTGTCCCTGCCGCCGTGGTCCGCGAGGTGCGCGCGTACCGGGACGCACGACGGCGAGGGGCGGCACCCGCGTCCGTCCCGCCATCGCGCCTCCCGTCCCCGCCGGGGCAGGGGCCTTCGGGTGCGTCCGGGCGGCCCGCCACGCCCGGTCGGACCGCCGGCGGACGGCTCGAGGCGGCGCGCGTCCCGCTGCTCGCCGCGCACCGGGGAGCCGGCCCGGACCTGGTGATGCGCTGGAACGGGATGCAGGACCCGGCGGCGATCGACGTCGTCGTGCACCTCCACGGGTACGCCTCCGCGGCGGCGGGCATGCGCCTTCCGCGGGACAAGGAGCGGATCAGCGGACTCGACTTCTCCGACCCCGCAGGCCGCGAGCCGGGCGGGCGGACGCGGCCCACGCTCGCGCTCCTGCCGCGCGGGAAGTCCACGCCGAGCACGGCGCGCGCCGACAGGTTCACCTTCCCCGCGCTCACCCGGCCGGGGGCGCTCAAGGAGCTCGTGCGGGACGGGCTCGCGCGGTTCGCGGCGCACACGGGCATCAGCGCGCCGCTCGGGCGGCTCATCCTCACCGCGCACTCGGGCGGCGGCGCTCCGCTACTGGCCATCCTCGGGCAGCTGGACCCGGGGGAGGTGGACGAGGTCCACGTCTTCGACGCGCTCTACCAGCCAGCCGGGGCGCTCGCCGCGTGGGTCCGCGCCCGGACAGCACGCGAGATCTCATCGCCCTCGGCCGTGCCGCCGGCCATGCGCGTCCTCTTCATCCCGGGCGGGCCCCGGAGCACGGCGCCGGCGAGCGCAGCGCTCGCGAAGCAGGTCTGCGCCGCGCTGTCCGCACCGGGAGGGGCACGGCTCAGGCCGCGGTTCCGGGTCGAGTCCACGCCCGTGGGGCACAACGACATCCCGAGGGTGTTCGGCTGGCGGCTCCTCGCCGACCCTGCGGCGGACCTCCCGCGCGCCGCGCGGGTCCCGTGCAGCGGCGGGCCGGCCCGGTCCGGGGAGGAGCAGATGGAGGCGCCGTGGGCCATCGCCGAGTCCGAGGGGGCCGAGGCTGGCATCGCCGAGTCCGAGGGGGCCGAGACGGGCGTGGCCGAGTCCGAGGGGGCCGAGTTCGAGGGGGAGCAGATGGAGACCTGGCTGGAGACCGCAGAGGCCTGGGAGGCCGGGGAGGACCTCGGGCACGAGTCCTGGGAAGCCGGCGAGGCTGGGGAGGAAGCCCTCGAGGGCGAGTCGTGGGAGGCAGACGAGGCCGATCTCGGAGAGGTCTGGGAGACCGACGAGGCGAGCGGATTCGAGGCCCTCGGCGAGCCCTGGGAGGCCGGCGAGGCCAGTCAGGCCGGTGGGGTATGGGGAGCCCGCGGACCCTGGTCCGAGGGCGCGTGGTCTGAGGGCGAGTCCTGGGAACGGGAAGGCGAGCCTCCAGAGTCCGAGGGGTACGAGCCGGAGGGCGTCGAGCCGCGATCGTCCGACGCGTTCGAGGACGGACCGTCTGAGGCGGGAGGCTTCGAGCCGGAGCAGGTCGAGCTCGGGCCGTTCGCGACTGAGGGACCCGAGGGCGAGGGACTTGAGGGCGAGGAGTCCGAGAGCGAGGGACTTGAGGGCGAGGGGTTCGAGGACGGGGAGTCCGAGGCGTTCGCGGTCGAGGCGGCGGAACAGGAATGGCTCGAGGCAGAGCTGGCCGAATCGGAGACGTTCCCCTCCGGAGCCACCCTCCAGCGCGCCCCGGGCGCCACCGGCCGCGGCCAGGAGCACTGGGACCCCCACGCCACCGGCCTGCCGCTCCTGGCCACGGGAGCGTCGGTGCGCCCTGTCCGGCTCTCACGGCACTTCACGGTGGGCGAGCTCGTGACGAGCGGGGGCAGGGCGGCGGACGTCGCCCGGATCTCCCCGGACCTCGTCCGGCTCCTGCAGGCGATTCGGGACAGGGCGGGCAGGCCCGTGCGCATCGGCTCCGGGTACCGCTCATGGGCCCGGAACAAGGCCGTGTACGAGGCCCGCGGGAAGAAGCCGACCCTCAGCCGGCACTGCTCGGGCCAGGCCGCGGACATCACCATCCGCGGGCTCAGCGGCACGGAGATCGCGAAGCTCGCGATCGACGTCGGCGGCACGGGCCTCGGTCTAGGGATCGGGAACACGTTCGCGCATGTGGACGTGCGGGGAACGTGGGCGCTGTGGACCTACATGGGCGGGACACCGGGGCGCCAGGCCATGCGGGCCGTGGAGGAGCACCGGCGTGCCCACGGGGCCGGCCAGAGGCCCGCGCCCGCACCCGGCCCCGCACCCGGTCCCGCGCCCGCACCCGGCCCCGCACCGGCACCAAGCCCCGCACCGCCGCCGTCCCAGCGTCCCGCGCCGTCACCCGGCCCGGGCCCCGCCCAGGTGACGAGGACGCCGGACCGGGCTGCCGGCGTCGTGCGCCAGAGCAGGTTCGCGGCGTGCACCGGCAGGACCCAGCCGGGGGCGCGGGCGCTCGCGGACCAGTGGCGGCGCCTGACAGGGCGCAGGGCGGGGACGTACAACTGCCGGGCGATCGCCGGGACGGGCGGAAAGCCGTCCATCCACGGGGAGGGGCGCGCCATCGACGCCTACGCGCGGGCCGACGACCCCGCGCAGCGTGCCCAGACCGAGGCGTACGTCGCGTGGCTGATCGCGAACGCGGTGGAACTGCAGGTGGGCTACATCATCTGGAACCGGAGGCAGTGGAGCTGGCCGCGGAGGAGCCTCGGCTGGCGGCCGTACAACGGGAAGAGCCCGCACACGGACCACGCGCACATCGAGCTGTCCTGGGAGGGCGCCCTCCATCCGAGCCCGCTGTTCGGGGGCCCGGTGCCCGGGGTCTAGCCCTTCCGGTGGCGGCCGTGGTGGGCAGGCAGGTGCCCTTCCTTCTCGTAGGGGTCCTCGGTCACCTCGACCGGCTGGCCCTCGCGCAGGACTGCCCTGCCCGAGCCGGGGCCCGGTATCTGGGCCGCGGCGAGGTTCGGCATTGCCGGGTCACGCCCCATCGAGTGGGTCGGCGACCCCGACCAGTGCAGCCTCTCAGTGCTGGGCGACCGCCAGAACCGCCACATTCGCATCTCCATCGCCTCCTCGGAGGAAGTACTACCCATTGTCACTCCGATCGGGCCGGGTGTCTCGGGCCGGAGGGCCGGGGGGAGGCGGGATGCGGCCGGCTCAGGCGGAGAGGATCAGGCCGCGCACGTACGCGGCCTGGCCCACGTGCTGGGTCGCGTCATTGAGGACGCTGACCAGCCGCACAGCCGCCGTGACGTGCGGGGTCCACCTCCGGTCCACGATGCGGCCCCAGTCCTCGGGGCCCAGCCCGCCTATCACCCGGAGGACCCGCGCATGCACCGCCTCGTGGTAGCCGCGCAGGAGCTCGGGGTCGGGCTGGTGGAACGCCGAGACGTCCTCTGGCCGGTGGCCATAGCCGGTCGCGCCGAGCGGGTAGGGGAGGCCGAAGCGGTCGGTCCACTCGGGCCAGAGCTGGCCGGGCGGGACCTCATGATCGCCGGCAGCAGGCGGTTCGGCACCGGCGAGCACGCCGGCCAGGGAGGCGATGTGGTCGTCCTCGATGCGCGTCAGGTGCCACACGAGCCACGCCACGGAATTCGCGCGCGGCCCGGGCTTGTGCGCGAGCTGGGCGGGCGTGAGCCCCAGCAGCACGTGCTCCACCTCCTCCCGGACCCGTTCGAACCCGTCCTCGAGAATCCGGACCGCCCACTCCTGCTGCATGCTCCAACAACACCGCACCGCGCGGCCCCTGTCGAGGCCCCCGGGATCCCGCTCAGTCCGATTCCGGGCCCCGCAGGATCCTTCCGGCTCCGAGCGAGCCACAGCCCCTGACCCGGGCCCCTCCCGTTTGCTCGTGCTCGTGATGGCGGAATCAAGGTCCGGAGGCCGGCGTGTCACAGCCGACACGCCGCTGTACGGCGTCCATAACGAGCACGAGCGCACCGCCCTTCACCCCATCCTGTGGCCCAGCCGCCACGCGACGAGCATGGCCTCGACGTCCCGGACGATCCGCTGCGGGTCCCTCCAGACGGTCTCAGGCGGGTACCGCAGCGTGGGGTACCCGCGCAGCAGGGCCTCATTCATCCGCCTCCGGTCGTTGACGAACGCTGGCCTGCGGCCGTGGAACTCATGCCCGTCGATCTCCACGATGACCACGCCCTCGATCAGGAAGTCCACGCGCCCTACACCGGGAATCTCGGCCTGGCACAGCACGGTCCAGCCCTGCGCTTCGAAGAGCAGCCGCGCTTCGACCTCCGGCTGCGAGTCGCCGATGCGCTTGACCAGCAGGAGCGCCCGCCGCGCCGGGCCCAGACGGTTCGCTCCGACAAGCTCGGCGAGCATCTCCAGGCGGACGCGTCCGGCTCGGACCGCGGACTCCACCATCGCCACGGAGTCGTAGGGCTCGAGGCAGCCGAGCGCGTGCAGGAGCGTGTCCTCCACGGATGCGATCGGGAGCATGTCATGGCTGGGGAACCGCGTTCCCCGGTGCCCCACGAAGCCCGCGGTCCTCGCATGGTTCACTGCAAGGTGCCGACGCGGGGGTGCCTCGCGGATCCAGAGGCCATGGAACTGGGCAGCAGAGCCGCAGGTGAGGAGTCCGTTCCGGGTGAGTGCGAACAGGTAGTCCTGGTCGCAGCCGGTGATCGCGACGATCCCGCGCGCTGGCCGGTATCCGGTCTTGGCGAGGACGGCCACGTCCCGGTTCGTGTAGCCCGCCTTCAGGAGCGTCCCCGTCCGGGCAACTCCGCCGAGCGTCCGCAGATAGTCCAAAGGTTCCATGCCGCCAGCCCAGCCCACGCGGCGGCCGCGTGGGGCACCGCTCGGCCTCCATGTGGACGACACTCCGAATCTGTTGGGTGTTGAGGAGCTTTGGCCCGTCCGGTCTGTCAGCTCCAGCTCGTTTTGATCCCGGACACGCTCTCGGATCCGCGTGCCACGCCGCTGCCGCGCAGGCCGGGCAGCCAAAACGAGCACGAGCTGACGGCGCACCTCCCCAACCCCCTCCAGCCCAGCACCTGATCCAGCACCCCACCCGGCCCCGCAGCCCCCGATAGAGTGGCGGCATGGCTATCATCGGCATCGGCGTGGACGTCGTGGACATTGCCCGGTTCGAGCGCCAGCTCGAGCGCACCCCGGGGCTGCGCGAGCGGCTCTTCGTCCCCGCGGAGCGTGATCTGCACGCCCGCTCCCTTGCAGCCCGCTTCGCCGCCAAGGAGGCGGTCGCGAAGGTCCTCGGCGCCCCCGCGGGCATGAACTGGCAGGACTGCTGGATCGGCCTGAGCTCTTCCGGCCCCGTGATCCAGGTGACCGGGACCGTCCTCGCCGTCGCCGACGCCCGCGGCGTGAAGCGCTGGCACCTGAGCATGAGCCACGACGGCGGCATCGCGACCGCCATGGTCGTCGCCGAGGACTAGCGCGCAGCCGGCTCCGGCGCCCGCAGGGTGAGCGGATCGGCCAGGTTCGCGGGCACGCGCACGACGCCGCGTTCCCCGCCCGCGCGCCCCTCCGCACCGGCCGCTTCGCCCGTCTGCGCGAGGGCCGCCGCGCTCCGGAGCGAAGCGGTCGCCGCAACGACTGCAGCCCCGGCTCCTCCAGCCCGTGGCGACGCAGCCACTCGCACCGGAGCGCCGGACCCAGCGGGGGAGAAGGCTGCCGCCCCCGCCGCGACGCCGGCCGCCTGGCCAACGCCGGCCGTGATCGCCGGGCCTTCGGCCGCCCGCCCAGCAGGGGAAAGGTCCGCCCCGCGAGCAGCGGGCGAAAGCGCCGCCGCGCCGGCAGAGGCTGGCGATAGGCGACCGCTCCGCAGCGCCGCGCGTGCCCGGACTACGGCTCCGAGCCCGATCACCACACCGTACGCCCCGCTCGCTGCCCACAGCACGAGCCCCAGATCCGTGGCTCCAGCAGCCCAGACGGGTACGGCGGCACCGAGTATGGAGACGGCGGCAGCCGTCGCAAAGCGCATCATGTAGTCCCCCCATGGACTCGGCCGAAGCCGCACCAGTGTCAGGCCCCGCGGACCCTGTCGACGCGGCGGCCCGTCCAGCCTATCGGCCGGCCTTCAGCGCAATCCCGAGTTGACTTGAAGAGACAGGTAACTTTCGTGCAACTATTCCACCGAACGCGTAACCTCGGCGCCTCTCGATGCCACGCGCTCACCCCCATTTCGGCGATTAGGTCCCCCATCTCGGCGGCCCAAGCCCCCATTTCGGTGGTCCGGGCCCCCATTTCGGCAATCGGGACCCCCATTTCGCCAATCAGGGCCCCCATTTCGGCGGTCCAGTCCCCCATTTCGGCGGAGGGCCGCGCCTAGACTCGCCCCATGAGACCCGCGTACACCGGCTCCCAGGTCCGCGCCGCGGAGGCGCCCCTCCTCGAGGAGGGCCAGGGCCCGGCGCTCATGGCCCGGGCGGCCCGCGGCCTCGAGCTCGCGGTCGCGAGGGACCTCAAGAGCACCCGCGGCCGCGTGCACGGCACCCACGTCGCGGCGGTGGTCGGGAAGGGCAACAACGGCGGCGACGCGCTGTTCGCCCTCGCCGGACTGGCCCGCCGGGGCGTGCGCGCGACGGCGGTCCTCGCCCACGGCGCTGCCCACCCCGCGGCCCTCGAGGCCTTCGGGCGCGCGGGCGGCCGCCTCGCCGAGCCCGGCGACTCCCTCGACCACGCGGACGCGGTCATCGACGCCGTCCTCGGCACCGGCTTCAGCGGCGTCTTCCGCGCCCCGCACCCCCGCCCGGACGCGCGGGTCATCGCCTGCGATGTCCCCAGCGGCCTCAATGCTGACACCGGCGCCGCCGGCCCCGAGGTGTGGCGCGCGGATGTGACGGTGACGTTTGGCGCGCTCAAGTCGGGACTCGTCGTGGGGCGCGGGCGGGAGCTGGCGGGGGAGGTGGAGGTCGTGGACATCGGCCTCGGCCCGCATCTGCCCGACCCGGACGTCCGCTCCCTCGAGCCCGACGACGCCGCCCGCCTCCTCCCCGCGCCCCGCCCCGACTGGCACAAGTACTCGCGCGGCGTCCTCGGCGTTGTAGCAGGGTCGCGCGAGTACCCCGGGGCGGCAGTGCTCACGGTCGCCGGGGCGCTCGCGGCCGGGGTCGGGATGGTCCGGGTGCTTGCCCCGGAGCGGGTGCGGGACCTGGTCCTCGCGGCGCACCCGGAGGCGGTCGGCGGGGCGGGACGCGTGCAGGCCTGGGCGGTCGGCCCGGGCATCGCGGACGACGCCGACCAGCACCGCGCGCTGCAGTCCTCCCTCGCGTCGGGGCTCCCGGTAGTGGTGGACGCGTCCGGGCTGGGCGGGTGGGCCGCGGACCTCGAGGCATCCGGCGCCGGGCCCGACGAGCGGATGGTCCTCACCCCCCATGCGGGGGAGCTCGCCGCGCTCCTGGGCTCCCTTGCCGGCGGCGGAGTGGCCCCCGAGCGCGAGGACATCGAGGCCGAGCCCCTGCGCTGGGCCCGCGGGGCCGCCCGCCGTTGTGGCACAACCGTGCTGCTCAAGGGCGCGGCCACGGTCTGCGCGGCACCGGACGGGACGGTATTCGTGCAGTCGCAGGGCCACCCGTACCTCGCCACAGCCGGCAGCGGCGACACCCTCACCGGCATCCTCGGCGCGCTGCTCGCCACGGCCTCAGGCGCCCGGCCCGTGGAGCTCGCGGCCCTCGCGGCGTTCGTCCACGGCAGCGCGGGACGCATTGCCGCCGAGGGCGGGCCCTATGGCGCGGGCCAGCTCGCCGGGGCGGTGCGCGAGGCGGTGGCCCGGCTGCAGCGCGGCTGACGGCCTCGCCCGCCGCGCGCCCACGGCGTAGGGTGGTGCAAAAGAGTGCACGTCTGTGCACATGTGCACGGAAAGGCCCGCCTTGCTCCAGGTCCTGAAGAATGCGGCATACCGACGCCTGTTCGCCGCGCAGGTGGTCGCCCTGCTCGGCACCGGCCTCATGACCGTGAGCCTGGGCCTGCTCGCCTTCGACCTCGCCGGGGCGGACGCCGGCGCCGTGATGGGCGCGGCCCTGACCATCAAGATGCTCGCGTACGTGGGGGTCGCGCCGGTGGTGAACGCCCTCGTGGCCCGCCTGCCCAAGAAGCCCGTGCTGATCGCGGCAGACCTCGTGCGGGCGGCGATGGCGCTCTGCCTGCCGTTCATCAGCGAAGTCTGGCAGGTGTACGCGGTGATCTTCGTGCTCCAGTCCGCCTCCGCGACCTTCACGCCGGCGTTCCAGTCCCTCATCCCCGCGGTGCTGGAGGACGAGGGGGACTACACGCGGGCCCTCTCCCTCTCCCGCCTGGCCTATGACCTCGAGGCCCTCGCCAGTCCGGCCGTCGCCGCCCTGCTGCTAGGCGTGGTCAGCTACAGCAGCCTGTTCGTGGGCACGGGCGGCGGCTTCCTGTTCTCGGCCGCGATGGTCGTGCTGGCCGTCCTCCCGGCCGCGGGGAGGCCAGCCCCAGCCCGCCCGGCCGCAGGCAGGCCCGCCCCTGCCCGCCCAGCCCCCACCCCGCCGCAGCGGTCCACGCGAACCCCGGCGCCGGCGTCGTCCGCCACCGCCTCCCTCTGGCACCGCACCACCCTGGGCGCCCGGATCTTCTGGCGCGAGCCCCGGCTGCGTGCTCTCCTGGCCCTGAACCTGGCCGTCTCGGCGCCCACCGCGCTCGTGCTGGTGGACTCGGTGGTGGTGGTCCGGGAAGTCCTGCGCCGCCCGGAGACGGACCTCGCGCTGGCGCTCGCGAGCTTCGGCGTCGGCTCGATGGCGGTTGCCCTGGCCGCGCCGCGTGTCCTCGAGCGCGCGGGGGACCGGGCGGTGATGCTCGCCGGCGCCGCACTGCTCCCGGCCGCGCTCGCGGCGGCGACCGCGCTGCTGTCCCTCCCGCCCGGCGCGGCGACCTGGGGCTGGCTGCTCGCGCTCTGGCTCCTCCTCGGTGCCGGGACGGCCCTGATCCTCACACCCTCGGCGCGGCTCCTGCGCGCGGCGTCCACGGAGGAGACGCGGCCGTACGTGTTCACGGCCCAGTTCTCGCTCTCGCACGCGTGCTACATCATCAGCTACCCGGTCGCCGGGAGCCTCGGGGCGGCGGCGGGCCTGGGCACCGCCTCGCTCGCGCTGGCGATCCTTGCGATGCTTGGTGCCGCAGGGGCCTTCCTGTCCTGGCCGCGTCCCGCGGCCGAAGAGGCCGGCCCGGAAGGGGGACGCAGTGGAGAGCCAGCCGAACCGCGCAGCCGGAGGGGCCGATGACGGGCCCTCGCTCGTCCACGACCCCGCGCCCGGCCCGGAGCTGCTCGAGACGGCGGCCGGGACCCTGCGGATGCTCGCCGAGCCGACCCGCCTGCACCTGCTCTGGCAGCTCACCGCGGGCCCCCGGACGGTCACCGAGCTGTGCGCCGGCACCGCGGCGCCGCGGACGGTGGTCAGCCAGCATCTTGCCAAGCTCAGGCTCAGCGGCTTTGTGGAGGCCCGCAAGGACGGCCGGCACGTGGTCTACTCGCTGCGCGACGGGCACCTGGTCCGCCTGATCCGGGAGACCCTCAACCACGCCGACCACCGGCTCACCGGCGAGCCTCCCCACGCCTGAGGGGGGCTAGGAGACCTGCAGCCCGCCGTTGATGTCGTAGGTGGCCGCCGTGATGAAGCCGGCCTCCTCGCTGACCAGGAAGCCCATCAGGGCCGCCATCTCCTGGACCGTGCCGACGCGGCCGACGAGGATGTCCCGGGACATCCCCTGCTTCCGCTCCTCGGTCAGGGTCCCGCCCATGATGTCGGTGTCGACCGGGCCCGGCGCGATGCAGTTGACCGTGATGTTGTGCTCGCCCATCTCGCGGGCGAGAGCGCGCGTGAAGCCGATGATGCCTGCCTTGGAGGAGCTGTAGGCGACCTTGGAGTAGGTCCCGCCGCCGCGCTGCGCGGAGATGGACGAGATGCTCACGACGCGGCCGAGCCCCCGCTCGATCATCCCGCCGAGGAGGCGCTGGGTCACGAGGAACGTCCCGGTCATGTTGATGGCGAAGACGCGGTCCCAGCCCTGCTTGGTCTCCTCCATGAACGGGGTGGGGGAGCTGATCCCGGCGATGTTGAGCAGGGCGACGGCGGGCGGCAGCTCGGCTTCGATCCGGCTGACGGCGGCGTCCACCGAGTCCTCGTCGGAGACGTCGGTGCCGAGGCCGAGGGCCTGCACGCCGTGGCGGGAGGCGATGTGCTCGGCGGCGCGGGCGGCGGCGTCGCCGTCGATGTCGAGGATGGCGATGTGCCAGCCCTGGCTGGCGAGGAGGTCCGCCGTGGCGCGGCCGATCCCGCGTTCGGAGGCTGCTCCGGTGAGGACGGCGGTGCGGTCGGCGGGGAAGGACAGGGGTGAGCTCACGCTGATGTTCTCCTTGGTCAAGCATCCAGCGCACTTGCCAGATGTCTTACGTCAGGCTAGCGTGACAGCCGTCACGTCGCGAAGTCAACCTTCCCCGCAACCGGCCACCAGCGGATGCAAGAGGATGTTCGCGCCGGGCTGCCCGGGCCTCGCCAAGCCCGGCATCCGTTCCCCCGCAAGGAGTAAATCACCGTGGATCTACAACTTCTGCTGGCGCTGGTCCTGGGCATCGCGACCATCGTCGTGCTCGTGCTCCGCACCCGGCTCGACGCATTCGTGGCGCTGCTGATCGCGGCGCTCGTCACCGGTCTCGTGGCCGGCCAGTCCGCCCTCGAGATCGTGGACAGCATCACGACCGGATTCGGCAAGACCCTGGGCTCCATCGGCATCGTGATCGGCCTCGGCGTCGCGATCGGCAAGATCCTCGAGGTCTCCGGTGCCGCGAACGCCCTGGCCATGTCGTTCCTGCGCGTCTTCGGCAAGGGCCGGGAGCCGTGGGCCATGGCCAGCGTCGGTTCGCTCGTGTCCATCCCCGTGTTCTGCGACTCGGGCTACGTGATCATGAACCCGCTGGCGCGGTCGATCGCCCGGGTCAAGCGTGCAGGCTACGTCACCCTGGCCCTGGCGCTCGGCGCCGGCATGACCCTGACCCACCACCTGGTTCCGCCCACGCCGGGCCCGCTGGCGGTGACCGGCCTCCTAGGCGCCGACCTCGGCGCAGTCATCCTGGTCGGCCTCGCCTTCACCGTCCTGCTGCTGCCGATCGTGGTGCTGTACGCCAAGTGGATCGGCCCGAAGCTCGAGTCCTCGGTGACCGAAGAGGTCAAGGAGGCCGTGTACGAGCGGGCGGCCGTCGTCGGCGCCGCCGCAGGAGGCCACCACCACGGAACCGCGACGGGGGTTGCCGACTGGGACGGGGAGCCCGCCGCGTCCGAGCTCCCCGAGGACCCGGACCCGGCTCTGGGCGCCCCGCCGGCCGGGGCCAAGCGGCACCGGGTGGGAGCGCTCGTCGGCTCCCTGCCGCTGCTCGTCCCGCTGCTGCTGATCGTGCTCAACACGGTGACCAGCGCCATCGACCAGAACACCCAGGGGACCCTCGGCGCCAAGTACGAGCCCTCGGACTGGGCAGTCCCGTTCGTGTTCATCGGCAACCCTGTTGTGGCGCTGACCATCGGTGTGCTGCTGGCCGTCTACGTGCTCCTGCCCCGCTGGACCCCGCGCACGCGCGTCCAGCACTGGTTCGCGGAGGCAGCCTCCTCGGCCGGCCTCATCCTGCTGATCACCGGTGCGGGCGGCGCGCTCGGCCAGGTGCTGCGCAGCTCCGGCGTCGGCGACGCCCTGGCGGATGCGATCGCCGCCACCGCGCTGCCCGCGTTCCTCGTTCCGTTCCTCGTCGCGACGCTCGTGCGCCTGGCCCAGGGTTCCGGCACGGTCGCCATGATCACGGCGGCCTCGGTCACGGCGCCGCTCGTGGCGACGCTCGGCATCAGCCCGCTCGTCGCGGCCGTCGCCTGCACCGCGGGTTCGATGATCCTGAGCTACTTCAACGACTCGTACTTCTGGGTGGTCACCCGGTTCACGGGGCTCGAGGGCACGGCGGCGCTGCGCGGCTGGTCCGGGATCACCACGGCGGTCTGGGCCGGCTCCATCCCGCTGCTGTTCATCCTCAACCTGATCGTCGGCTGAGGCGGCTGGGCTAGCTGAGGCGGCTGGGCTGGCTCAGTCGGTTCGGCTGGCTCACCTGAGAGGCGGGCGCACCGGGGACCTTCCCGGCGCGCCCGCCTCTTCCTGTGCGGCGTCCCCGGCCCGGCCCCGGCCCGTCCCCCGGCCCGTCCCCAGGCCGCTCGCCGCGCATCGGGCGCCAGGCCTAGTCCTTGCCCTTCCCTTTGCCGCGGTCGCCCTCGCCCTTCCCGTCCTTGCCCGGCGCCTGCGGTTCCTCCGGCTCCTCGGGCTCTTCGGTGGGGGTCGCGGTCTGGCTCGGCGTGGGCGTGGGCGACGGGAGCGGGAAGTCCTTCCGCAGCGTCTCGATGGCCCCGAGGATCCGGGCCTCCCGTTCTGCCCCGATCCGCCCCTCGGAGGCGCCGGCGCGGACGTCCGCCTCCAGGGCGTCGAGGGCGTCGTGGACGGCGGCCGGGTCGCCCTGCGCCGCGGCGGCGCGCACGTCCGCGGCGCGTGTCTGGAGGCCGGAGGCGGCCTCCCGGTCGAGGGCCGAGCCGCTCCCGGCGCAGCCGGCGGTGGCGAGCAGGGCCGCGACCGCGAAGGCCGCGCCGGCGGCGCGCAGCGGGCCCCAGGGCAGTGTCCTCATGGCTGCACGCTCTCCTCGAGTTGGCGCATGTGCTCCTCGGCGGGCCCCTGAAGCGCCGGCCCCGCGGGCGCGGACGGGGCCGCGGGCGTGGGGGTGAGGCTTCCGCTCGCCAGTGCGACGACGAGGGCGAGCCCGGCAAGCGCCGCCGCCGACGCCCCCGCGATCCACAGCGTCCGCCTCCGTGCGCTCCTCGGCGCCCGGCGCGGCGCGGGTGGGACAGCGCCCGACGCCGACCTTCCGCCAGCGCGCCCGGGAGCCTTCGTTCCGGGTACAGCGCGCTGGGGTGCTCTCTCCGTTTCGGGTACAGCGCTCCCGCGCGCCTTCGTTCCGGGTACAGCGCCCGACGCCGTCCTCTCGCCCAGGCCGCCGAGCGGCACCGCCGGGAGGGTCGCGTTGGTCAGCTGCCCGGGCGTGGGGTGGGGCAGCAGAGAACCAGCCGCGTCCCGAGCAACAGCGCCGCCAGAAGCGGGAAGCGGGAGGGTGGGGTCGGCGTCGTGCCTGAGGGCGCGCAGCACGGCGGCGGTGTCGGGGCGGTCGGCCGGATCGGCGGCGGTCATGGCCGCCAGGAGCCCGGCCCACGGCGCGCCGAGCCCCTCGGGGACGCGCGGCGGGCGGGAGAGCCGGGCCGCCGCGGCCTCCACAGCCGCCCCGGGGTACTCGCGGACGCCGGTGAGCGCCTCGAGCAGCACGAGCCCGAGGGCGTAGACGTCCGTGGCCGGGCCCACGTCCCGGCCGAGCGCCTGTTCGGGGCTCAGGTAGGCGGCGGTGCCGAGGGTCGTGTTGGGGAGGGTGAGCCCGGCGGCATCGGCGAGGCGGGCAATGCCGAAGTCCGCGAGCTTGGCCCCCGCGCGGCCCGCGTCCCAGCCCTCGGGCAGGAGGATGTTGGCCGGTTTCACGTCCCGGTGCACGATCCCCCGGGAGTGGATGAACTCGAGCGCTGCGGCCACCTCGGCCCCCAGCCGGCGCACGAGCCCCGGCGCGATCGGCCCGCCGGCGAGCCGCGCATGCAGGTCGCTGCCGGGCACGTACTCCATCACGAGGTACTCGACCGGCCCGTCCCCGCCGCTCGCGAACCCCGCGTCGAAGAGGGAGACCAGCCCCGGGTGCGCGAGGGAGGCGAGGACCTCCATCTCAGTGCGGCGGCGGTCGGCGGCGCGGGGGTCCTGCGGGTCGGCGCGGAATGCCTTGACGGCCACATCGCGCCCGAGCAGCTCGTCCCGCGCCCGGTGGACGGTTGCCATCCCGCCGTGGCCCAGGGGCTCGAGCAGCCGGTAGCGTCCGGCGAGCAGGCCTGCACCCGCGCCGCCGGTGCCCCTGGTGCGCGCGCTGTTCTCCCCGCCGTCGTTCCCCGCCATCCGCCCATGCTATGCCGGGCGGTCGCCTCACCGGGAGCGGAAGCCCGCCTTGGGGGCAAGGGCGGCGATGACCGCCTTCCGCGCCGGCGTCTCGAACCGGGAGAACACCACGATGGAGGCAAGGACGGTCGCCGCCAAGAGCACCCAGCCCAGTACAGGCCCGGGGCCCGCCAGGCTGTACAGGTTCATGAGCGGCGTGTGCAGCATGTACAGGGCGTAGGAGGCCTCCCCGAGCAGCACGAGCACCGGGTGGCCCAGGGCGCCCGGGCGGGCCCCGCCGCCCCGGACGGCTATCGGCGTGGCAAGGCCGAGGATGAGCAGGGCGAAGAGCGGCGTCATGAGGAGGTACTTCGGGTCGGTGAGGTGCGCGGCGGAGAGGCCCGCGATCCCCGCCGCGGACCCCCACACGGCGAGGGCCCGGCGTCGTCCCTCCGCGAGCCATTCGCGTCCGCCGCGGAGGTACGCCAGGGCGGCGGCCACGCCGAGGAAGAACGCGAAGAAGTGCGCCATCGGCGACTGGTACACGAGGTACCAGCCCGCGGGGCCCCGTGCGAGCGCCAGGATCCCGATGACGAGCAGCGCCTGCCCGGCGAACCCGAGCACGCACGCCCGCGCGATCCAGCGCAGGGGCTTCCTGCGCATCCACATGATGAGTGCCGGGAAGGAGAGGTAGAAGAACGCCTCCACGGAGATGCTCCACGCGGGCCCGTTCCAGGGCTGGTTCAGCTCGGCCCACGGCAGCACCGAGGTGGTGAGGCTGAGCTGGCCCAGGAGGCCGCCGAGGAGCCCGGGCACGCTGATCCGCTCCAGCCCGTACCACTCCCGGAGCAGGTGCCCGTTGCCCGGCTGCGCGGCGATGAGCGTTCCCACCGCCCCGACCCCGAGGGCCAGCAGCGCCACGGGGTAGATCCGGGCCAGGCGGTTGACGAGGAAGCGCCGAGTGCCCGGCCCGCTCTCGAGGTTCCAGTAGTTGACGGTGAGGATGAAGCCGGAGAGCACGAAGAACAGCACCACGGCCGTGCGGCCCGCGTCGAGGAAGGCGTAGAGCTCCAGTGGGATCGGGGTGAGGCCGCGTGCGTGGAAGTGGGAGATGAGCACGGCGAAGGCAGCGAGGAAGCGCACGCCCGTGAGTGCCGCGAGCCGCGGGTACTCGGTTGCGGACATCGTTCCCCCGTGTGGTGTGGCGCCCGGCCCGGGCGGGCGCTCGTGGCGATTCTACCGACGGCGCAATGGCGGCAGGAGGCGTGCCGTCACGTCCGCGAGCAATTCGTGGCCGGCGGCGTTCGGGTGCACGCCGTCCCCCAGGATGAGGTCCGGCCGCCCCGCGAGGGGCGCGCCGAGGTCCACGTAGGTGCCGCCTTCGCGCACGACGGCGTTGCGCACCGCGGTTCTGAGGCCCGCCAGGGCGCGGGGTGAGTCGTCCGCGCCGAGGATGGGGGAGAGGGCGATGATCTGCGCCTCGGGCAGGCCGTCCCGCAGCTGGGCGTAGAGCGCGTCCACGCTGGCGTCGAGCTGGGGCGTCGTGGCCGGGCCGTCGTTGCGGCCCCCGGCCACGATCACCACGTCCGGATGCGCCCGGACCACCTCCGCTGCCTGGGTGAGGTAGGTCGAGCAGAGCTGCCCGGCGCAGGGGCGAGAGCGGTCTGCCCGGTACTCCTTGAGGTAGCCGGTGCCGCCCACAGCCACGTTGAGGGAGCGCCAGCCCTCCGCCCGGGCCAGCCGCGCCGCCCACGTCCCCTCCCGGGGAACGGGCCCGGAGCCCGCGGTGTAGGAGTCGCCGATGAAGGCCACGAGCGGTCCGTCGCCCCCGGGGGCCGCGTCCGTGCCCGCCTTCTCGTTGGACGCCCCGCCGGCTGCCCCGCTGGAGGTCCCGCCGGGCGGGCTGCCGCCACCCAGCCATCCGCCGACGCCGCCGGGCCTGGCCGCCGCGAACAGTCCGGCCGCGACGGCCGCAAGCACCAGCAGGGCAAGGCCTGCGGCCAGGAGCATCCTGCGCCCATTCCCCATGCGCGGCCTGGAACGGCTCATCCTGCACCCCCTCGCACGTCTGGACCAGCCCGGTTCAGAGGCTGGTCAGTCCGGTCCAAAGGCTAGCCCTTGCCCCGCGGCACGCCTCTTCAATCAGAACGGCACCCCGCTCAGAACGGCACCCGGGCCCTCAGCGCCGCGCCGCCGACGGCGGGGTCGCCCGTGAGGTGGAGCCCAGGCTGGTCGTTCCGCCCGGCGAGGCACCTCATGTACTCGACGGCGTCGCATTCGACGGTGCCGCGGGGGTCCGCACTCCGGGCGTCGGTTCCTCCCACGGTCCAGGCGCCGCCGGCCGGTCCTGCGAGGCGCACGACGCCGGGAGGCCCGTCCCAGACGACCGCGAGGTCCGCCATGACGCGGTGGACGATGGCGCGGTCGTGGCCGTCGAGGGCCAGTGGCCGCCCGGTGGCGGTGCTGATGTCGACCCGGTGCATCCACAGGTCCCGGATGAGGATCACGTCGAGGAGGTACCCCAGTAGCGTTCCCGGCGGGAGCGAGAAGCCGCCCGGGAGCGGGAGCCACCGCGCCCAGGCCGGGACACGCCGGCGCAGGGCGAGGCGGGCGGGCACGAGGGCCCCGAAGTCCGCGACCAGATCCGGCCCGGACCGGCGGGCGCGCCGGTCCACGTGGAGCTGGTTCAGGGCGTCCAGGCGGCTCATCGTGGGGTACTCCCGGCGGCTCGCGAGGAGGTCCCCGGCCCACCGCGCCGGGTGGAGGATCAGGTCGGTGAGGCCCACGGCATGGGCGCAGATGTCCCGCACGGTCCAGAGGGTGCAGTCGGTGGGCAGCTCCCACTCGGGCCCATCGAGGCTCCGGAGCAGCGCGAGGAGGGCGCCCAGCTCCGCCTCGTCCAGGGAGATCACCTCGGAGGCGGGGATGCCCGCCTCGGACCACGGCCGGCTCATGGCGCGGACCCGGCCGCGTAGTGGGCCACGAAGGAGGCGAAGGCCGCCTTCCGGTGTCTGGTGAACCTGCCTGAGGCGAGGCCGGCCCCTGGCTCGTTCGCGAGCTGCTGGGTGACGATCCCGCTGACGAACGAGGTGAAGAGCGCGATGCCCTCCTCGCCGAGGACCTGCTCCCGGAGGGCGCCCGCGGCGACGCACTCCTCGAGGCCTTCGTGGAGGAGGGCGATGGATTCCGCAGTGGGCGCGTAGGCCTCTGCGGAGGGCACGAACCCGGGCACGGGGCGCCAGAAGAGGAGCTGCGTCAGGACGGGGTTCCCGATGCACCAGTCGATGCTCGCCTCGAACCCGGTCTCGAGCCTCTCGAGCCCCGGAGCCATGCCCTCGACCGCTGCGGCCACCGCGTCGTGGTGCGCCCGGGCGCCGAGCGCGAAGAGGGCATCGTAGACGGCGTCCTTGGAGGCGAAGTGCTTGTAGAGCGAGGGTGGCTTGATCCCCATGCGGCGGGCGACCTCGGCGAGGCTCAGCCCGCCGACTCCCTCCTCTCCCATGACGTCCAGCGAGATGGCGAGGATCTCCGCGAGGGTGTCCCGCCGCCGTCGTCCGCGCCGGCCTTCCCGCGGCGTCTCGCCTGCCCGCCCTGCGACGATCCCGGCCACGCTCACGAAGCCCGGCTCCTGGCCTCCTGCAGGACGGCCAACGCCACGGCGGCGGCGCCGACGATCAGGGTGGCGTGGAAGCCGTACTCGATCCCCAGGAGCAGCGGGATGTTGTAGCCGGCGACGAGGTGGAGGCCGTCGTGGACCCACCACGAGACGAGCGCCCAGGTCAGTGCGAGATGGACCGCGGTCACCCGGGCGGCACTCGTGAAGACCGTGGCGACGAGCGGGCGCCCGGCCATCGCGAACGCCACGCCGATCGCGAGGGCCACGGCCTCGATGACGGCGAGCCCGATGAACAGCGGCAGCTCGATGCCCTCCAGGGGCGGGACCTCGGCGGACGGGGTGAAGAGCGCGGGCCCGAGGGCGAAGGCCACCGCTCCCGCGGCGGCTCCGACGATGAGAGGGGTCCTGCCCACGCGCGCATGGCGGGACGGTGCTGGGACGGCATGAGTGCTCATGGCTGGTCCTTACTCGTCAGGAGCCGCGCCCGGGAGGTTTGGCTACTGCCTATAGCTTGAGCTATAGGCAGTAGCCAGTCAAGGATTCGGCGGCCCGCCAGGGGCCTGATCGACGTCTGCCTCCTCGTCGGGCCCCGTTCGGGGTGCCCGTGGATGGGCCACCACCGACGTCGACCGGCACGCTCGCTCGCTGCACTTGGAACGCAACGGGCCCCGGGCTTTTCATGTCCGTGAGAAGTTGAAAGAATAGGGCCAGGATCTTTTCAACTGGCAGGCCAGCTGAAAAGAACGTCCCAACGGATTCTCAGGTCGGAGGACGCATGAACGTGCAGGAAGTCCCTGCGGGAACGTGGCCCGCTGTCGCGGACGAACTGCTCGAGCGGACCAGCCGCCACGAGTACGGGCCGCGCGCCGCCCTGGGCGAGCGCACCGAGAAGTACCGCGCCGCTGTGCCGGCCCTGATCGGGCAGGCGTCCTACACGCCGTCGGGCGGGCTCGCGGCCGAGCTCGAGGACGCGGCCGTGGCCGTGCGCGAGTTCGACGCCGAGCTCGGGGCCGGGCTTGCGCCGTTCGCCTCGGTCCTGCTGCGCACCGAGTCGGTCTCCTCGTCGATGATCGAGAACGTCACCGCCAATGCCCGCAGCGTGGCGATGGCCGAGCTGGGCGACACCTCCAAGCGCAACGCCACCCTCGTCGTGGACAACGTCGCGGCCATGCGCGCCGCCCTGGCCGCGGCCGACGACACGACCCCGGAGAGCATCCTCGCCATGCACCGGGCCCTCATGGTCCATGCCGACCCGGACCAGGCCGGCCGCTGGCGGCAGGAGCCGGTGTGGATCGGCACCAGCGCGAGCAGTCCCGTCGGCGCCGACTACGTCGCGCCCAGGTTCGAGCGCGTGCCCGGGCTGATCGAGGATCTGGCCAGGTTCGTCCGCCGCAACGACATCCAGGTGCTCGCGCACGCGATGCTCGCCCACGCCCAGTTCGAGACCATCCATCCGTTCACGGACGGCAACGGCCGCACCGGGCGCGCGCTCCTCCAGGCGATCCTTCGAGGGAAGGGGCTCGCCCGGAACGTGACCGTGCCGATCTCGGCCGGGCTGCTCGTGGACGTGCGCGCCTACCACCGTGCGCTCGACGCCTACCGGGAGGGCGAACCGGACGAGATCGTGCGGATGGGCTGCGAGGCCGCGTTCCGGGCCATCGGGAACGGCCGCCAGCTCGCCGCGGACATCAGGCGGGCGCGCGAGGGCTGGAACGGGAAGGTCACCGCCCGGGCGGACAACGCCGTCTGGAAGGTCATGGACCTGCTGGAGCGCCAGCCGGTGGTGACCTCGCGGGTCCTCGAGGAGGAGCTCGGCCTTTCCACCACGACGGCCTGGCGCGCGCTGGGGCTGCTCGAGGAGGCCGGGGTGGTCGTCGGGGCCAACAAGCACAGGATGGGCCGCAACTGGCGCTCCGAAGAGGTGCTCCGGGCGCTCGATGCGTTCGCGCAGCGCGCGGGCCGCCGCGGCCGCGCGGACTGAATGACGCCGCGCGCGGACAGCGCGTCGCCGGCACGTGTGCGTTGCGGACATGCGCGCGGGAGGAGGAACACTGGCCTCAGCGGACGACGACGACCGTGCCCTCGCTGTGGACCGGTGCGTCAGGCGCCGGTCCAGCGGCGCAGCGTGCTGTTGACGAGTCCGATGAGCACGGCCGTCCACCAGCAGGCCTGGGAGACGGTGAGTGCCACCATGAGCCGCAGGCGGAGCCTGCGCGTGAGCTCGCCGAAGCGCGTGCAGGCGGGGAAGGCGAGCAGCTGGTGCATGGCGGGGGCGATGCCCAGGCCATTGAGCATGAGGACCAGCACGCACACGAGCTTGACCACGGTGACCGGGTTGCCCAGATCGGGCTGGATCAGCGCGCCGGAGGCGAGCAGGAGGGCCAGCCCGCCCCAGATGAGCGGCTTCGCGGCTGCCTCTAGCTTGCCGGGGGCGTGCATCTCGACCTTGCCCAGCAGCCACAGCAGCCCGAGCCAGTCGACCGCGAGGATGGTGCCGAAGGACAGCACGAGGGCCAGGATGTGGACGGCCAGCCCGACCCGGTGGAGGTCCGGGCCGAAGTCCGCAAAGTGGCCTGTCAGCGCGGAGGCCAGCCAGCCCGCGGTGCACAGCGCTCCGAGCAGGGCCATCCGCCGCTGGAGGCGCGTCTGCTGTGCGGGCGGGATCCCCGGCGTGGCGGGCGGGGCGTCCGGAGCGGCCGGCGCCGCGGCCGGAGCGGAGTCCGGCGCGGCCGGCACCGCGGGTACGGCGTCCGGTTCAGTCGGCGTTGCAGCCGGCGCAGCTGCGGCTGCCCGGCCGGCCTGCCCGAGGGCCGCGTCCCAGAGGCCGGGCCCCGGCCCGAGCGGCGCCGGCGGGGAGGAGGTGGAGGGAGTCACCGTGGTCCTTGAAGGAAGTCCTGGGGGAGGGGGGGAGGGGGCGGGGGCCACCCCGGACGCATTGAAGGGGGGAGCGCCCGGGGTGCCTGAGCGGCGCGGGCGGCCGGGACGGACCCCGGCGCCGCGCGGGGACTACTCCTTGGTGAGCTCGACGTCCTTGAACTCGACCGTCGCGCCCTCGGCCAGGGCCGGGGTCTCGGTCTCCTCGCCGTGGCGGTTGAAGCCCGGCGAGCCGAGGGTGGCGCGGAGGGTGTAGGTGCCGTCCTCGGGCACGGTGAAGTTGTTGGCGTAGTGGTAGAAGGTCGAGTAGTAGAAGTTCAGCTTCTGCTCCTGGACCACCTTGCCCTTGGCGTTGACAACCTCGAGGGTGATGGGCACGTCGGGGACGATCCGGCCGGTCGAGGTCTCGGTGGGGATGATCTCGATGTGGTGGGTCTCCCCGGCCTTCGGCGCGCGGAAGTGCGTGCCGTGCTCGAACCACGGCTCGGCCGCCTCGGTGATGAGGTTGACGGTCCATTCGCCGGACTCGACGGTCTTGCCCTTCTCGGCGAGCTCCTCGGCGAGCACCTCGTACTGCTTCTGGACGCCGGCGGGAACGGCGGGGGCGGGGGCCTTCTCCTCTGCGGCGGCTTGGGCGCCGCAGCCTGTGAGGGCGGCGAGGGCGAGGGGGGCGGTCAGGGCGGCAAGGGCAGCGCGAAGCATCAATCAGTCCTTTGTCGACGGTCATGGGAGAGGGCCTGCAGGGGCAGGCCCTCGAGTTGCGTGAGGAAGCTTAGCCTCACCTAAGTGGCGAGTATTGCCCATGACAGGCGACTTACGCAAACTTCGCCTGCGCTAATTCTCGCGGCGTTACGCGAGCGCGGGCACTGGGCCTGCCGATGGGCGCGGATGCTGGGACGCGCGGGCTGGCACAAGCGGGCTGGGGGGCGGTTGCCAACGCCCGTGGCGGCCCAGGTCATGGCGCACGACGGCGGCCAGCGGCGCGGGCTCGTGGGCCGCCGCGGCGGCGGCTTCTTCGTGCGCATTCACGGAGTGGGCCGGACATAGAAGGGCCCCCGGACTTGCGTCCGGGGGGAGCCTCCGGCCGGCGCCTTAGGGGGATCCGCCGACATAACAATCGTACTCCGAACGCCGTCCAATGGTCAGTGGTCGGCGTGCATCTGATATCTCGGGCAGTACGGGTCGCCGGGGCAGGGGCACAGGACACGGTGACCCTGAATGCAGCCCGGCCGCAGCACCATGGCGAACGTCGCGCCGGTTGCGCCCAGACACCTAGAGCAGATTCAGGAAGGCGTCACCGGCGGCGATCATCGGCCGAATTCTGTCCCGGTCCTCCTCTGGAACGTTCCACCACTCGAGATCGAGGAGCTGGCTTACGGTGGCATCGTCGAATCGCTGGCCAATGCGTCGAGCCGGGACCCCGGCCACGATTGTGTACGGCTCGACGTCCCGTGTCACGACAGCACCTGCTCCGATGATTGCCCCATGTCCGACAGTAACTCCTTGCATGATGCAGGCAGCGCTTCCTATCCATACATCACAGCCGATAGTGGGGGGCGCAGACAGTTCGGCGAAACCCGGACCGACGCCAAAGACGCTTCGTGAGCCATAGATCAGCGGGGAGGTCGAGAGATAGTTGACTGGGTGCTGCTCTGCACCAATCTGAGCATAGTGGGCGATTGAGCAATACTTGCCAATCGTGCCCGAGAAGATCAGGCCTCCGCGGTTTACATAGGTGTAGTCACCCATCGAAACTCCCGCGTTGACAACTACGCCCTCAGCAAGGCCGACCCCGCGGCCAAGTGTCGCGCTCAATGAGATCATGTGGGACCTGATGTAGCTCGCGTTTGGAAACGCACGGCGAATTTTGAAGAGGTGAATCTCGTTGATCAACGTTTGAGGGAGGATGTTCCCGAGTGAGACCATGAAGCCGATTCTAAGGGACACGAAGCTCGGACCGGCCGTCATGCATTCCACATTGCACGCCGCTCCTAGGCATGAACTCAAAGGTATTCAGACCGCGACGGGGCAACACGAAGTGACCCGGTAGGCCGTAACGCACCCGCCCCGCCCGCTAGTCTTGGACACGGACGTGCGGAGGCGCGCGTAGGAGCAGTCCGGAGGGGGACAGGTATGTCGGATAGGAAGAGCCGCGAGCGGACCCGTTACGAGCGGCAGCAGTGGAAGCTGCGCAACCGCAAGCGGATCGACGCCGCGAAGACCGTGCTGGTCCTGGGCCTCGTGGTCATGGTGATCGGTTTCATCGTCCTCAACTGGAGGTAATGCCCTCCTGACAGCAGCCCGCCTGCGAGAGGAGCCCCGTGGAGTACAAGCCGATTGTCGAGGCCGCGGGGCAGTTCCTCGACCTCGCAGGGGTCGCCGCCATCGTGGTCGGCGCTGTCGTCGCGACGGCGGCAGTCGTCCTCCGCTGGGCCAAGGGCGAGCGGGGCTCGCTCTACGGCCGCTTCCGGCGCCAGCTGGGTCGCTCGGTGCTGCTGGGCCTCGAGCTCCTCGTGGGCGCGGACATCGTGCGCACGGTCGCCGTGACCCCGACCTTCGACACCGTCATCGTCCTGGGCCTCATCGTCATCATTCGGACCTTCCTGAGCTTCTCGCTCGAGCTGGAGATCACCGGCCGCTGGCCTTGGCAGAAGCGTGCCGCGCCCGTGGCGGACGCGGTGGCGGACGGCGCCGAACCCGCCTGAGCGGGCCCGGCGCCGCCGCTTCCTCCCACGGGCTCAGCCCGGACGCGGCCGGCGAGGTCAGTATGCGCCGGACTTGGCGACGACGGCGCGGAACGTCTTGACCAGGATCATGAGGTCCTGGGTGAGCGACCAGTTCTCCACGTAATAGAGGTCCAGGCGGACGGTGTCCTCCCAGGAGAGGTCGCTGCGGCCGGAGACCTGCCAGAGGCCCGTGATGCCCGGCTTGACGAGCAGGCGGCGGTGGGCCGAGTCGTCATAGGCCTCCACCTCGGACGGCAGCGGCGGGCGGGGCCCCACGAGGCTCATGTCCCCCTTGAGGACGTTGATGAACTGGGGAAGCTCGTCGATCGAGTAGCGGCGGATCAACCGGCCGATCCGGGTGATGCGGGGGTCCTGCTTCATCTTGAACATCACCCCGTTGCCCTCGCTCTGCTCGCGCAGCGCCCTGAGCCGTGCCTCGGCGTCGACCACCATGGAGCGGAACTTGAGCATCTCGAAGGAGGCGCCGGCCTTGCCGATCCGGCGTTGGCGGAAGATGGACGGGCCGGGGTCGTCGAGCTTGATGAGCGCGGCCACGAGGAGCATGGGCAGGGCGAGCACGATGAGCGCGAGCCCGGAGGCGCTGATGTCGAAAAGGCGTTTGAACAGCCGCTTGGAGCCGTCCAGCTTCGGCGTGGTGACGTGGATGAGCGGGAGCCCTGCCACGGGCTGGGTGTGGATGCGCGGCCCTGCGACGTCCGTGAGGGCGGGGGCCACGATCATGTTGATGTCCCGCGCGGCGAGCTTCCAGCCCAGTTGTCGCAGGGTGGACGGCGCGAAGGCGGAGCCGGCCGAGATCGCCACGGTGTCCACGCCGCTCTCCTCGATGGCGTCCAAGATGTCCTGGAGCACCAGACTGTGCCCGACGACGGGCAGGGTCCCTGCCGCCGACTGCAGCCCAGTGGTGCCGCGTCCCCCGGGCAGGTAGGCGGCAACCGGCCTGTATCCCGCGGCGGGGTTCTTGCCCAGCTGCCGATGTAGGTGGGCCACCGAGTCCTCACCGCCAATGAGCAGGACGCGATGGAGGTTCCTGCCTAGGTTGCGCGATGAGATGAGCAGGTTGCGGAGCACCCACCGCCCAGCGAGCAGTGACATGAGCCCGATGGGAAGGGCGATGGCCACGTACCCGCGCGCGGTCTCGAGCTGGAAGACGTAGGAGAAGATCGCGATGCCGCCGAAGAGCCAGAGCGTGGCGGAGATGACCCGCTTGTACTCCTCGGGGCCGTAGCCGAGGACACGCTGCTCGCGGCTGCCCCAGAGGCCGAGCATGAGCCACCACACGAGAATGACAGCGAGGGAGATCAGCGCATACGGCGTGTGCTGGCCTCCGATGCGGAGCTGCTCGTTGACCACGCCGAAGCGCAGGACCTGCGCTCCATTCGTGGCCCACACAACACACCCGAGGTCAACGAGGGCGAGCCGCGCAGGCTGGGTCCTGAACCAGCTCCGTATGGCCGCGCGCGGGGCAGCCCGCTCCTCGAGTCTGACGCTCATGGCGCCGCGGACCTCACCGGTTCGCGCGCGGGGGTGTACTTGCTGCCGAGCGAGACGAACTGCCAGCCGGCGGCCTCCCAGGCTTCGGCGTCGAGCACGTTGCGCGCATCGATGAGCCGGCGGCCTTCGGTGAGGGGGCCGAGGTCTTCAGGCGTGAGCTCGCGGAACTCGCGCCACTCGGTGAGAAGGACCACCAGATCGGCACCCGAGCAGGCCGCCTCGAGCGAGTCGACGTAGTCGAGCCTCGGGAAGCGCCCGGCGGCGTTGTGGTTGGCCTTGGGGTCGTAGACGCGCACGTCGGCACCGGCGTTGTAGAGCCGGACGGCCACATCGAGGGCGGGGGAGTCCCGCACGTCGTCGCTGTCCGGTTTGAAGGCGACTCCAAGGATCGCCAC
This sequence comes from Sinomonas halotolerans, assembly GCF_039615075.1. Lineage (NCBI taxonomy): Bacteria > Bacillati > Actinomycetota > Actinomycetes > Micrococcales > Micrococcaceae > Sinomonas > Sinomonas halotolerans. Next base: position 281,849 of record NZ_JBDFRB010000004.1, read on the forward strand.
CTGCTTCCCGGCGAGTTCTCCGAGCATGTTCTCGGCGAGGTGTACCACGCGGTCCCGGCGGCGGAGGTTGATCTGGTCTACCTCGGCGAGGAACCGCATGCTCTGGTCGAGTCCGAGCTCGCTGGCGCGGGCCCGGAGGGCGCGGATGTCCTTGGGCAGGCAGCCACCTCCGAACCCGACCCCGGCGTTGAGGAACCTGCGGCCGATCCGGGCATCGTGGCCGATCGCGTCGGCGAGTGTGCGGATGTCCCCGCCCACGGTCTCGGTGATCTCGGAGAACGCGTTGATGAAGGAGATCTTGGTGGCGAGGAACGCGTTCGCGGCAACCTTCACGAGTTCCGCGGTTTCGAAGTCGGTGACGATCAGCGGCGTCTCGTTCTCGAGCGCCCTCGCGTACACGGCGCGCAGCACGGACTCGTCGGCTGGGTCGTCGACGCCGAAGACGATCCGGTCCGGTGCGAGCGTGTCCTGGACGGCGAAGCCCTCGCGGAGGAACTCCGGGTTCCAGGCGAGGCCGATCCGCACCGAGGGATCGCTGTGCCGCCGGATGACGTCCACGAGGCTGCGCGCCGTGCCCACGGGAACCGTGGACTTGCCCACGATCAGCGCGTCCTTCGAGATGTTCTCCGCAAGGGACCGGGCAGCGGCGTGGACGAAGCGCAGGTCCGCGGCGTGCTCGCCGGCCCGCTGCGGTGTTCCGACGCCGATGAAGTGGACGTCCGCCCATGCGCCCACCTCCTCGTAGGAGGTGGTGAACCGGAGCCGACCGGTGGCCACGTGTTTGCGCAGCAGCTCGGGCAGCCCCGGCTCGTGGAACGGGAGCACACCCTGCGACAGGGCCTCGATCTTCGCCGGGTCGATGTCCAGACCCATGACCTCGAAGCCCAGCTCGGCCATGCATGCCGCATGTGTAGCGCCGAGGTACCCGGTGCCGATAACGCTGATTCTCATACTGTCCCCCTGAAGCGTGATCCGCGCTCCGCCTGCTCCGTCAGTGGCGGAAGTCGTCCTGGTGCTCGCGGAACCACGCCACGGTGGAACGGATGCCGTCCTCGAGTTCGATTCCTGCTTTCCAGCCGAGCGCATTGAGCTTGCTCACGTCCATGAGCTTACGTGGGGTGCCGTCCGGCTTGGTGGTGTCCCACTCGATCGATCCGGTGTATCCGGCGGCGTCTGCGACGAGGTGGGCGAGGTCCTTGATGCTCACATCCTTGCCCACGCCCACGTTCACCTGCTCGGGGCCGTCGTAGTGCTCGAGGAGGTGGAGGCAGGCCTCGGCCATGTCGTCCACGTGCAGGAACTCGCGCTGCGGTGAGCCGGTGCCCCAGTTCGTGACGCTCTCGGCACCGGCGAGCCTTGCTTCCTCGTAGCGGCGGATGAGGGCCGGGAGCACGTGGGAGCCGTTGGGGGAGAAGTTGTCCCCGGGCCCATAGAGGTTGGTGGGCATGGCGGAGATCCAGGGCAGCCCGTACTGGCGTCGCACGGCCTGGACCTGGAGGATGCCGGAGATCTTAGCGATCGCGTAGGCGTCGTTCGTCGGCTCGAGGTGCCCTGTGAGGAGGTATTCCTCCTTGAGGGGCTGCGGGGCGAGCTTGGGGTAGATGCAGGAGGAACCGAGGAAGAGCAGTCGCTCCACGCCATGCTGCAGGGCGGCGTCCATGACGTTGACCTGGATGCGGAGGTTCTCGCTGAGGAAGTCCACGGGGTAGGTGTTGTTGGCGAGGATTCCGCCCACCTTCGCGGCGGCGAGCACCACATAGCGGGGCTTCTCGGTCTCGAAGAACCGGAAGACGGCTTCCCGGTCCTTGAGGTCCAGCTCCGATGAGGTGCGTCCCACGAGGTTCTCGAAGCCCTCGGCCTGGAGCTTGCGCCAGATCGCAGATCCGACGAGCCCGCGGTGGCCGGCGACATAGAACGACGCAGACCGGTCGAGCGGAGCGGGCTCGAACGTGCTCTCGCTCATCGGACCAAGGCCTTCCAGCTCTCGAGCTCGACGGTATCGATCCACTTCCCGCCCGCGTGCCTGAGGGCTTCGACGTCGGCGTCGACCATAAGGCGTGCGAGCTCGGGGGTCTTGACGGTGGGGACCCAGCCGAGCTTCTCCTCGGCTTTGGAGTAGTCGCCGATGAGGGCATCGACCTCGGTGGGACGCAGGTAGCGCTCGTCGAAGCGGACGTAGTCCTCCCAGTTGAGCCCGACGTGCTCAAAGGAGTACTGGAGGAAGTCGCGTACGGTGTAGCCGGCGCCCGTGGCGAGCACGAAGTCCTCGGGCTCGTCGGCCTGCAGCATCCGCCACATGCCCTCGACGTACTCGGCGGCGTAGCCCCAGTCACGCACCGCGTCCAAGTTGCCCATGTAGAGCTCTGACTGGACGCCGGCCTTGATGGCGGCCACGGCGCGGGTGATCTTGCGGGTCACGAAGGTTTCGCCTCGGCGGGGGGACTCGTGATTGAACAGGATCCCGTTCACGGCGAACATGCCGTAGGCCTCGCGGTAGTTCTTGGTCACCCAGTAGCTGTAGACCTTCGCCGCACCGTAGGGGGAGCGCGGGTAGAACGGGGTCTCCTCGTTCTGCGGAGGCGGGGTCGCTCCGAACATCTCGGATGACGACGCCTGATAGTAGCGGGTGTTGATCCCCGCGAGCCGGACGGCCTCGAGGAGGCGGATGGAGCCCATGCCGGTGGTGTCGCCGGTGTGCTCCGGCTCGTCGAACGAGACCCGGACGTGGGACTGCGCTGCGAGGTTGTAGACCTCGTCCGGGCGGATGTCCGCGAGCAGCGTCACGAGCCGCGCACCGTCGGAGAGGTCACCGTAATGCAGGAAGAGCTTCGCATCGGGAGTGTGGGGATCGACGTACAGATGGTCAACACGGGCGGTGTTGAAGGTCGACGCCCTACGGATCAGACCGTGGACCTCGTAGCCCTTGGAAAGGAGCAGTTCGGCAAGGTACGAGCCGTCCTGTCCCGTGATGCCCGTAATAAGCGCCTTCTTCGACAACGGTCCCCCTGCACATAAGATCACTTCGTTTAGCCGATCGTCAGTCTAGCCGTGACTGTCGCCCGTGAAGGGCATCGGCTACACCCGCTGGGCAAGCTTGGTCAGCCAGGACGCGTAAGCGGCCACTGCTGCGTCCGCCGAGAGAACGGCCTCGGCGTATGGGCGACCCGCATTAGCAAGCCGTCGGGCTCGCTCGGCGTCGGTTCCGATCAGTTCGCAGACTTTGAGAAGGGCAGTCGGGTTGCCTGGTTCCACTTGAACTCCGGCGCCCGATGCCCGGATTTCATCCGCTGTCGCGCTGTCAAAATGGGTTGCGGCGACAACTGGCCGCTCGGCCGAGAAGTAGGACGTGAGCTTGCTCGGAACCGACATTTCTCTCAGTTCCGCTAGTTCATTAATGAGAAGCACGTCGGCAGCACGCAGGACTTCGGAGTATTCGCGCGCGCTTAGAGATCCAATGAACTCGAGAGACAAAACTCCTCCACCGAGTGCCTCTAGCTTAGGACGCTGATTGCCATCTCCAACAAGTACGAACCTGACGTTACTCCCTGAGGCATCCGCTCGCTTTGCGGCCTGTACAACATTTTCGAGTCCCTGTTTCACCCCCATGTTTCCTGCATGCAACACTATGACCTCATCCGGGAGCCATCCCAGGCGTGCTCGAACGGCATCGCGATCGAATTTTGCGTGATGCTCGATGTGCGTCCAGTTACGGATCACGCTGACTTTGTCGGGTGCAACGTTAAGCTCGTCGACCACATACTCCCTGAAACGATCGTGAATGACGCTCACTCCAGATGCGGAGCGGAAAATCAGGGACTCGAGACGCTTCATTGCGCGAGTGGCAAGACTCGATCCTCCACTCGTTTCCTCAAGCCCGCGGCTATAGAGATCCTGGACCCAGATCCCGACGGGCCGTCCGAGCAGCCTCGCCTTACCAATCGCGACCGCCGCTGAAAAAAGCGCGGGGCTCACCACCAGCACCACATCTGGTCGGCGCCAGCCACGTAGCACCGAATGTAGGCCGAACGTCAGCTCCATCAGCAGGCGCGTGGCCAGTCGTGGGGAGCGAGGCACATAGTGCCGGAGCCTTCGCAGTCCTACACCGCCGAGGCGTTCAGACGTCGCCAGCCCGCTGAACCCGGAAAATACCTTCCACGCCGGGTAGTGCGGGTAGCCCGAGATCACCTCGACGGTGAAGCGGCGCTCCGCTAGTGCTTCGGCGAGCCCCGTAGTGTAAGGCGCGTTCCCGGTTGGCTCTGGGGCATAGTTCAGTCCGACAATGAGCAGCCGAGTGGTTGTCGTAGTCACGTATGGGAGACTATGCCAGTCGTCTACGTACTCGCACAGGGGGAGAACATGGAGCACGAGGCCACCCAGCGTGTGATCAATCTCGCACAGGCCCCGGGCGAGCGGCGGGCTTGGGATCGCCCGGTCTGGGTCATCTACATGTGGGCGCTCGTCGAACTTGTATTAGTAACCAACCCCTTCCAGATCTCTTCTAAGCTTCGTCTAATGGTTCTTCGCCTTTTTGGAGCGCGGATCGGCGTCGACGTGATCTTCCGGCCCAGAACGCGGGTGAAGTTTCCGTGGAAGCTCGAAATCGGGGACCGCTGCTGGATCGGGGAAGGCGTTTGGTTTCATAATCAAGATCACATTGTGATTGGAAACGATGTCTCAATTTCCCAGGAGACACTTCTCACAACGGGGAGCCATGCCTACCGCCGCGACATGGCACTTATAACACGGCCTATACACGTGGCCGACGGCGCTTGGATCACAAGTAGATGCGTCATTCTTGGCGGTACGCACATCGGTGTGTCAGCTGTTATCAGCCCCTTAAGCCTTGTAAGGGGACAGAATGTTCCTGATGGCGAGGTCTGGGGGGGCGTACCCTCTCGGTACGTAGAGCGTCGATTCTCCAAGGGGGACGTGAGTTGAAGAGAATCTCAAAGATTTCGGTAATAATCCTCACGAAAAACGAAGAAGCAGGGATCCAGACTACACTAAACCGCGTCAATCGCTTTGATGACGTTATCGTGGTCGATTCGAACAGTGAGGACCGCACGCGTGCAATCGCGGCGCAGCACGGAGCGGAAATCACGGAGTTTACTTGGAATAAGCGATATCCGAAGAAAAAGCAGTGGTCCCTCGAGAACGCTCCCATACGGAACCGTTGGGTCCTACTTCTTGACGCCGATGAATATCCCTCTCCTGGGATGCTCGAGGAACTGGCAGCGCTGCAGGAGTCTGCTGAGTTGGATCGGTACGGGGCCTTTGACATCAGCCTGCTCTATAAGTTCGGCGGACGCTTTCTTCGTCACGGGCACACCGTAACGAAACGTTCCCTCGTTCACGCCGACCGAGCCAATTTCCCAGAGGTTGACGACCTCATGGCGCCCGGAATTAGAGAAGTCGAAGGTCATTACCAGCCGGAGACCGGATGGAAGATTGGGAGGCTCAAGAGCCGGCTCTTCCATGATGACAAAGACCCGGTGTCGAGTTGGTTTGACCGTCATAACAGGTACTCAGATTGGGAAGCGTACCTTCGGCTGCATAAGGCGCTGGGCCAAACGATCGACGGCAAACGTAGCGCGAGGGGAAGGATCTTCGCGAAAATTCCCCTGAAGCCCGCCGCTTTTTTCCTGTACTCATATTTACTGAGGGCGGGCTTCCTAGACGGAAGGGCCGGTTTCGATTACGCGATCGCCCTGTCCACTTACTATTGGCAGATCGGCGTGAAAACTCGAGAAATGGCTCGGGTGTCCCGGTGATCAAGGAACATCTGCGTGTTATCCAGTTCGTGAACACTGTTGCCCACGAAGATGGCGGTCCAGCGAGGAACTCGTTCGAGTTGAATCTGGCGCTGAACGAGATCGGCGGCGTGAAAGCGGCACTAGTCGCGCTCGGTGGCTCCAGGCGACCATCAGTAGTGTCATCCTTCGTGGACGCGGGAGGTCTCTTGCCGCCCATCCCGCCGCGCTGGTTGACTGTGGCTACTGACAACGCGAAATACATGAGTCTGCCCCGCCTTGGCGCGCTGATCGTTGCCTCGGATGCCGTGATCATCCACGGGTACTTCCTGCTTTGGGTGCCTATTCTTGGCGGGCTCGCGAGACTCTTCGGAAAACCACTCTTCATCATGCCACATGGAGCACTGACACCGCATGAGCTCAGAAAGAAGAGACGGAAGAAGCTTCTTTTCGATCGTGCCTGTCGAACTCTCTTCCGCGGTGGAAGGGTGGTGTTCGTCACGGGGTCCCAACGTGAGCGGGATGACCTCATTACTCGATTTGGAGGGGGCCGCTACGTGGAATGGGCCGGTGTGGGCACACGGCTGCCCGAGAAAGAACCGCGACCTCGCTCCTTGGGTTCTCCTTTGCGCCTTCTTACGCTCTCGCGAATCGCGCCAAAAAAGAGGATCGATCTGGCCATCCGCGCCCTCGCAATTCTTCGCGGTCGCGGCATTGAGGCGGTCCTTGACGTAGCTGGCGCGGGCCCCGCCGCTTACGTCGCAGAGCTGAACAACCTCGCCACAGAGCTTGGCGTGAACGGTTCAGTCCGGTTTCGGGGAATGGTTACAGGTGAGGTCAAGAGGCGACTGCTGCTTTCTTGCGACGTGTTTCTTCTACCTAGTGAGGACGAGAATTTTGGAATAGCCGTGGCTGAAGCAGCTGCGCACGGACTTCTAGTCATTGCCTCTGATCGGGTCGCTGCGGCTAAATTGCTCAGTCCCAGCGTGTGTACCCTCATTGCGAGCTTGGACCCACGATCGTTGGCAGACGCGGTCCAAGCGGCGACCACAAAGTTCAAGCCAACCGATCGTGTTGTTGCCGCTGAGGATGCCGCCCGGGCGTATTCGTGGGAGTCAGTAGCGGGTCGATGGCGTGAGATAGTGTATCGATATTCCAAGTGAAGTTGGAGTCTGCCGGTGAAGGTTCTTGTTGTTGGCGATATGCGAGAAGGAACGAACTCGAAGAGTACAGCGGCTGGCCACGTGGCTGCCGGACATACTGTTCGGGAGGTCGATACCTCATGGCTCTTTGAGGGATCTCGTTTTTCCCCCCGGCGGTGGTCGGTGAGTAAGGCAAGAATTGCAGACCCTTTTGGGGATGCGAGGCTCGCGCGTGAGATCAGGGAAGCTACGTCCGGTTTCGCTCCCGACGTTGTACTCGCCATAAAGACGATCTATTTCAAGCAAGAGATCGTTCTCGACATACCCGCTGAACGGCATGTCCACCTCTCGTTTGATGACGTAAGCAATCCAGACAACGTTTCTGCCCGGTATTTGGCCGCTGAAGCCGAGTGGGATCTCGTGGTCACAACGAAGCGGCACAATTGTAGTGAGATCGAAGCCCGTGGGGGGCGTCCATATTTTATGTGGGCAGCGTACGATCCTCGATACCACCGATGTGATACAGAATTTTCTTCACGGAAGTATGGCATAGGCTTCATCGGCGCGGCGCGCCGAGATCGGATCGGGCTGCCATCACTCCTGGGAAGTCACTTTCCAGGAAGTTCAATCGTTGTTGGGCCGCGTTGGGAGCGGGCCTACCCTCGGGGCGTACCGGGCTTGGAGATGCGGGCTGCGGCAATGGGAACTGATTACACGATTGTTGCCAACTCGATTAAAGTCGGATTGGTCCTTCTCAACAGCGAGAATCGGGACCAGCACACGAATAGATCAATCGAAACGCCGGCCGTCGGACAGCTTGTTCTCGCCCAAGATACGGTTGAGCATCGTGAGTTATTTACACACGGGGAATCGGCGTTGCTCTTCTCGTCTCTCGAAGGTGCGATTCGACTGGCGCAACAGATGAGGGAAGATCCCTGGACGGCAGCCCGCATCGCTGCAGCAGGCACCGAGAAGATACGATACGGCGCTCATACGTACCGCGACCGGGCCGTGCAGCTCGCCGACGCGCTAGGGGTGTCGTGACTGATTTCGAAATACAGTTATTTTTGGTCTTCGCCATAGGCGTGTGCTTGAGCATTCAGGCACTTGTTGCCGCGCGGATTGGAGGCGCAGTTGCGCTTCTCCTGATGACTCAGGTGGTCTTCTGGTCGCTCGGTTATGTGGCTCGTCCGTTGTTTCTAATTGTTGCGAAACCTACGGGATCATCTCTGCTCACCGACCCCCGCCTCGCGCGCGCCGAGTACGGGGAGCCGATGACGGGCGCCTTGGGTATTGTTCTGGTCGGTCTCATCTCCTACGTTGCAGTGGTCACGGCGTACTTCCTCTCGCGTAAGCGCGACCGGAGTTCAAACATGATGCATCTGATGCCCGCTGGCAACGATGCGAACCGGAAGTTGCTTGTTTGGTGCGGCTTGGTTCTTTGGGCGATTGGATGGCTTGGAAGAATCGATTTCCTTTCTGCCCAAAGCATACTTTCTCAGCTTCAACCGCTGGCCATTACTGGAGCGACACTTGCGATTGTAGGCCTCAAAAGATCGGCAATAAGTTTTGTCCCCCTTTCGGCCGTTCTCTTCATCGAGGTGAGCTGGTCTTTCAGCTTCGAATCTAAGGCTGCGATGGTACTTCCAGTGCTCGCACTTTGTTTGCGGTTCATATTGACGAACCGAACGTCGGCCCTCCTGAAGTTGCTCCCAATCATCGCAGGGTCAGTCCTTGTAGGCTTTTTCGCCATTCAATCGATCCGGGGGATTTTCACGACGAGCCAGGCCGAAAGTCTGTCATCTTCTGTGAACGGCGGCACCCTAGCGGTATATCTTCTCGGACTACTTCAGCGGTTTGATGGCTTCTCTTCTGTAACCGATTCCTACTACTTGGGGCCTGGCAATTGGCAACCCGCGTCGCAGTATTTCATGCGCGTATTTGAAAATCTCATTCCAAAGTTCGGTGAGGCACAAGAGGCCAGCGTCGGACAGTTATGGACGAGAGAGGTGAGGGCCTACTCCATCCCCGATCAGTACCGTGACGTCCCGATTGCGGCGGGGCCAATCGCCGAGGGATACGCGATGTGGGGGGTCCTTGGAGTGGTTGCTCTCAACGTGCTGCTCGCGCTCATGGTGATTGGGCTGGGGCGCGCTCTTATGGTGCGCTCGGTTCTGCTTATCGTGTTCGCCGTTTCCATGTCGTTCAACACGGGGATCTACGAAGTGGCTCTTCAAGGCTGGGCCGGAAGCGTCAACAAATCCCTGCAAGCTGTCGCCGTCGCGCTTCCGATTTTGTTGCTGGCATCCTTAGCGCGCAACCTGAAGCGTGGAAGGACACCGTTGTTGCCTGCCACCGCCCAGGCGGTCGAGGAGTCTGGGTTGCGCTGCACGGCTACCCGTATGAGTAGCGTTAGGAAGTCAGCCCGATGACGAATCTGAAGGTATTGGTGGTGGGAAGCCACCCACGAGGGGGGCCGAGCATGAGTCGGTACTCTGAAATATTGGTTAACGCCTATCGCGAACTTGGATTCGATGTCTTTTTGATGACCCCCCGATCGACGCTAGCTGACAAGCTGCCGGCTAGGGGAAGAAAACTGGGAATCTACTTGGACAAGCTGCGTTTCGTGAGCTTGCTTAATAGGCCTGCTCGCGGTGCACTTGTTCATATTGCGGACCATTCCGATGCCGCATATTTAAATTTTGTCCGTCCAGCGCAGTCGATAGTGACGTGCCATGACCTCATCGCAGTGCGCGCCGCGCGCGGCGAACTCCCTGAACATCGAACGCGTCTTACGGGCCGTATCTATCAGCGATTGATTTTGCGCGGGCTGAAGCGGGCTGGCAGCGTCGTTTCGGTGAGTCGTACGACTGCAGGCGACGTGTCCCGGATATTGAAGCGCCCACCACTGCTCTTGCGTAACCCGATCTCTAACACCTTGCTGGGGTCCGGCGGTCTGCAAACCACCGCACAAGCAGCGCCGTATGCTTTAGTAGTGTCTTCAGTCGGTTGGCGGAAACGACGCACCCTCGCGGTGCAGATTTGGCTCCAGCTTCGCGCCCATGCGGTTGAAAGGCTGGATCTAGTTCTCGTCGGTCCTGGAATTACGGCTGAGGAGAGAATTTTACTTGAGGCAACTGATGATCCTGAAGTTTTTGAAGCCGTGCGCGTGGAGCAAAGCATCACTGACGAGCGGCTTCGTAATCTATATCGTGGGGCAATGTGTCTGATCCAGGCGTCGAAGTACGAAGGGTTTGCGTGGCCCATTGTAGAGGCGAACTATTTCGGCACCGTTGCTCTCTGTGCAGATGAACCGATACTTCGGGAGACGGGCGAAGGCAACGTGTTTATAGACCACGCCGTGTTGGATACAATGCCGTCCCTCGAATGGTTGAATATCATCGAGATTGCTCAATCTAGAGCACTGGCAGAACCTCTTGCCAGACGGGCTCGGACCTTCAACGAGCAGAGCTTCCGTATGGCGCTGCAGCAGCATGTGGCAGCTTTGGACGTATTCCACTTATCTTCCGAGTCGTCTCCCATGGGTGAGTCGGCAGAGTGAGCCTGGCGTCAATGGTGCCAAACATCCGGAGGTGGTCAGCTCCGTGACTCTGCGAAGGCGCCTCGTATCCGGGATTACTGCGGGGGCTTACGGTCAAGTTGTCTCCTTGGCGTTACAGCTCGGAGCGGTTCCGATCTTTCTGTGGAAATGGAGCTTGGAGGAGTACGGTTTCTGGCTCATGGTCAGTACCACACAGGCCTACTTAGCGCTCTCCGATTTCGGCATGGTCTCAGCAGCCGGATCGAGAATGACGGTCTTGCTTGCTCGGGGCGCTTCGATCGGCGCGAACAGGGTATTCCATGTTGCCATCCTGTTTGTCGCTATTGTTTCAGCCGCTATAGGTGTGCTGGCGCCAGCTATAGCTTTGATCTTCCATTTGATAGGGGTCCCACGCGACTTCGCGCTAGCGGGTGGCGTACTCGCGATCGGAGTTGCAGCCTCTTTGCTGGGTGGCCTATCGTTTGCTGTCCTGCAAGCTACCCATCGAAATCATATTGGAGTGGCAACAACTACAAATATCCGTCTGGCAGAGTGGTTCGGCGGCGTGGCTGGGTTGCTTCTGACTGGGTCTCCTGTAGCGGTGGCTTGTGGGATGTTGGCTGCTCGCCTGTTGACTACCATTTTTGTGTTTGTTCGCGCCATAGCGTCCCAGAAGACCTTTACCGTTTCATTCCGCGGATGGAAACTTCTCCGATTCCATTTAGGGACCTCCATCAGCAATTTCTTAATTTCGCTTTCGAGCAGCCTTTCAATTCAGGGACTAACGCTAATTGTCGGATTGTTTTACGGTCCGTCCGAAGTCTCGTTGTATAACACCTATAGGACTGCCGCTCGAGTTGCTGTTCAGACTAGTGCCACGTTCAGTCATGCAGTGTGGCCCGAGTTCGGAATTCTCTTTGGAAGGCGCGATGGGCCGCGGCTGAGGATGCTCTTTTGGCGCACGTTCAACACCAGTCTGGTCCTCGCACTTTTTGCGGGTCTCGGTATGATTGCTGTGCTTCCAAATGTGCTGACGTTCTGGACTCACGGTAAAGTACCGATGGTCTATCCGATTGCTATTGGCTTTGCGTTGTATGCTCTGGCGGCCAGCGTGTGGCATCTCCCGAGAGTATTGCTGACGGCGGTCGGCAAGAATCGCGATGTCGCCTACTGCGCGGTTGCGATCTCCCTCGCCACGGTTTTCGCGGCTGTGGTGATTGGCTATCTCGCCGGCCCCCTGCTCTCTCAGATAGCAGCAGCCGTCGTATTTGAAGCGGCATTAGCGGTTGCTGTAGCCGGCTTGGCGGTGCGCTGGCTGCGAAGGAGCATTGGATGAAACGGTCATATAGATATGACACGGGTGCTCCCGGGGTGCTGGTGATTCGCCGGCGCGGCGCCGGGGATTGGAGACAACGCCGTTCGTTCATGGCCAAGCGGGCAGAGGCCGTTCGGCCAGTGTGAAACTCTGAGGGGTCGGTCGACGGTTCGCGTCTCGGCTGATGGAGGGGGAAGTGATGACGGCAAATATGGGTGCAGGTCCAATGCTCGTGCGTAAACTGAGCAAGGAGGTGCGTGTTGGACTGGATCTCGCGCGTGCTTTCGCGGCGATATATGTCGTCGCACATCACGCGGTCAAGCTGCCTAGGCCTTTTGACATGCTCTTGTCGTTTGGCCAGGAGGCTGTGATTGTCTTCTTCCTGCTCAGCGGCTTCGTTATCTTCGCTAATGAGAGCGAGCGTGTGAGACAGCCTCGGGGATATTACCTGCGCCGAGTGCGGCGTTTGTATCCGACCTTCCTGTTTGCGATGCTGGTGTCGACGATCCTGTGGCTGCTGGGCCTTATCGAGGCTGACTTCCACTTGTCCGACCTACTTGGCACGGTCGCTTCGGTGCAAGACATCAGCTTCTTGAAGCCGGGGGTTATTGCTGAACCTTATCTAGGAAACGACCCGCTCTGGTCGCTCTCATACGAAGTCTTATTTTACCTTATGTTTCCCGGGGTGATGTATTTTTGGCGCAAGTCTGAGCGTGTCACCCGATGGTGTATTTCTGTTGTTTGCGTCGGCTCTTACGTCGTTTACCTTGCTTTCCCAAACCACTTCTCGTTGGTCTTTTCTTATTTTATCATCTGGTGGGCGGGCGCGATGCTGGCGCGACTGCATCAAGGGTTGGCTCTGCGCGCCTCGTCGGCGGTCCCTGAAATCTGCGGGCTGAGTACTTTTGTGCTCGTGACGGCCGTAGGCTTGATTTTTTACGTTCCAGGGAGCGTTGGGGTGTTCCCGATCCTCATGGTGCGCCATTCGGGCGTCGCGCTGCTGCTCTTCCTGCTGGCTTTCACGTCGATGCGTAAGTTGTTGTGGCAATTTGCGCTGAGATTCGAGCGGCCAGTGACTTTCGTTGCGTCAATTTCCTATGGCCTCTATGTGCTGCATTACCCGATATTAGTCCAGATCCAGGTAAATGAAGCCTTATGGTTCGTGCCTCTGGTCGGTCTAACCGTGTTCCTTGCTTGGTTTGGCGACAGGATTCTTCCCCGCTTGATCCCATCTGCACCCAGAAGCTGATATCTCGAGGTGGACGAGCTGCCGGGCGTGCTCGGCCGGGAGGGCTGTTAGATCGCGAACGCGTAGGCTCCCAGCCCCACCGTCAGGGCCACCAGGAGCACGAGGCCGATGAGCCCGAGGATCGCGTAGCGGCGCTCTCGTCCCGAGTTGAAGCGCTTCTTCGGCATGATCAGTCCCCCTCTTCGGCCCCCAGCGGCCGAGTCCCCAAGTGTTCCCCCTGTAGTCCCCCCGGAGAGGATAGCGCAGGAGGGGTTTGCCCCACCCCCGTGATGGTTACTTCTTCACGTAGCGCCGGGGTCACCTGCCTTGTCGGGGGGGTCCGTTAGGGTGAGGACCACCGCCGCCGGGGAAGGTCCACGGTGCCGGCGAGCAACGCCGTCGTACGCCATGCAACAGCCGACCCACGCCGAAAGCACAGGAGCCCACATGGACATCTGGCCCGGAAACGCCTACCCGCTCGGAGCGACCTTCGACGGGACCGGGACCAACTTCGCCCTCTTCAGCGAAGCCGCGGAGAAGGTAGAACTGTGCCTCTTCGACGAGAAGGGCCGCGAGACGCGCGTCCCCGTCACCGAGGTGGACGGGTTCGTGTGGCACTGCTACCTCCCGCACGTCCAGCCCGGCCAGCTCTACGGCTACCGCATCCACGGTCCCTACAACCCCAAGGCCGGCCAGCGCTGCAACCCCAACAAGCTCCTCCTGGACCCCTACGCCAAGGCCGTCAAGCGGGAGCCGGACTGGGCGCAGCCGCTCTACTCCTACACCTTCGGCGACCCGGACAGCCGCAATGACGAGGACTCCGCCAAGCACATGATGCTCGGCGTCGTCATCAACCCGTTCTTCGACTGGGGCGGGGACGTCCACCCCAGGGTGCCGTACCACCGCACGGTGATCTACGAGGCGCACGTCAAGGGCCTCACGCAGAACAACGCCGAGGTGCCCCCCGAGCTGCGGGGGACCTACGCGGGCGTGGCGCACCCCGCCGTCGTGGACCACCTCACGCGCCTGGGCGTCACCGCGCTCGAGCTCATGCCCGTGCACCAGTTCGTGCACGACGCCACGCTGCTCGAGAAGGGCCTGCGCAACTACTGGGGCTACAACACCATCGGCTTCTTCGCCCCGCACGCCGGCTACTCCTCGAGCGGGGACCAGGGTTTCCAGGTGCAGGAGTTCAAGGCCATGGTGCGCACGCTCCACCGCGCCGGCATCGAGGTGATCCTGGACGTGGTCTACAACCACACCGCCGAGGGCAACCACCTGGGCCCCACGCTCTCGTTCCGGGGGATCGACAACGCCGCCTACTACCGGCTCGTGGACAACGACCCCCAGTACTACATGGACTACACGGGCACCGGGAACTCCCTCAACGTCCGCCACCCGCACTCGCTCCAGCTGCTCATGGACTCCCTGCGCTACTGGGTCACCGAGATGCACGTGGACGGTTTCCGGTTCGACCTCGCCTCCACCCTGGCCCGCGAGTTCTACGACGTGGACCGCCTCTCCAGCTTCTTCGAACTCATCCAGCAGGACCCCGTGGTCTCCCAGGTCAAGCTCATCGCCGAGCCCTGGGACGTGGGCCCCGGCGGGTACCAGGTGGGCAACTTCCCGCCCCAGTGGACGGAGTGGAACGGCAAGTACCGGGACACGGTCCGCGACTTCTGGCGCGGCGAGCCCGCCACGCTCGGCGAGTTCGCCTCCCGCCTCACCGGCTCCGCCGACCTCTACGAGCACAACGGCCGCCGGCCCGTGGCCTCCATCAACTTCGTCACCGCCCACGACGGCTTCACGATGCGGGACCTGGTCTCCTACAACGAGAAGCACAACGAGGCCAACGGCGAGGACAACCGGGACGGCGAGAGCCACAACCGCTCCTGGAACTGCGGCGTGGAGGGCCCCACCGAGGAGCCCAAGGTCCTCGAGCTGCGCGCCCGCCAGCAGCGCAACTTCCTGGCCACCCTCCTGCTCTCCCAGGGCGTGCCGATGATCTCCCACGGGGACGAGCTGGGACGCACCCAGCAGGGCAACAACAACGCCTACTGCCAGGACTCGGACCTCTCCTGGATCGACTGGTCCTCCATGGACGTGCCCCTCGTGGAGTTCACCGCCGCCGTCACGCGCCTGCGCGCCGAGCACCCCACGTTCCGGCGCAGCCGCTTCTTCAACGGCAAGCCCGTGCTCCGCGGCGCCGAGGAGCCGCTGCCGGACATCGTGTGGCTCGGCCCGGACGGGGACCCCATGGTCCCCGAGGACTGGGACACGCCCCTGGGCCGCAGCGTGGGCGTCTTCCTCAACGGGGCCGGCATCCGCAACAAGGACTCCCGCGGCCGGGACATCCGGGACGACAACTTCCTGCTCTACTTCAACGCCGACGAGAACGACGTGGAGTTCACCCTCCCGCCGGACGAGTACGCCGAGGCCTGGGACGTGCTCCTGGACACCTCCGGGGTCAACGCCGGGGACATCGGCCTGCCCGCCGGGTCCAAGCACCCGGTGCCGGCCAAGAGCCTCGCGGTGCTCAAGGCGCACGAGCCGCCCGCCGAGATCGTGGACCACTCCGTGGCCGCCTCCCTCGCCGCGCAGGCCGGCTCCACCACCGGCAACCAGCCCTCCACGAGCATCGCCGGGACGTAGCAGGGCCGCGCCCGGGAGGGCGGCCGGCACCGAGCGCAGGACCAGCCCGAAGGACCACCGCAAGGATCAGCCCAAGGAGCAGCAGTGAGAATCCCAGCCTCGACCTACCGCCTCCAGATCCGCCCCGACTTCACGCTGCACGACGCCGCCGCGCTGGTCCCGTACCTCGCCCGGCTCGGCGTGGACTGGCTCTACCTCTCGCCCCTGCTCCAGGCGACCGGCAAGTCCGCGCACGGCTACGACGTCACCGACCCCTCCCGGCTGGACACGGACCGGGGCGGGGCGGAGGGGCTCGACGCCGTTGCTGCCGCCGCCCGGGCGGCCGGGCTCGGCGTCCTCGTGGACATCGTGCCCAACCATGTGGGGGTCGCCGTGCCCGAGGAGAACCCCTGGTGGTGGTCCCTGCTCGCGGAGGGGCGCGGCTCGAAGTACGCCGACGCGTTCGACGTGGACTGGGACGCCGGCGGGGGCAAGGTCCTCATCCCGGTGCTCGGCGCGCCCGACGACGTTGCCCGGCTCCGCGTGGAGGACGGGCGGCTGCGGTACTACGAGCACGCGTTCCCCCTCGCCGAGGGCACCTGGTCCGAAGGACACGGCGCCGAGGGGGACTCCCCGGAGGAGGTCCACGGGAGGCAGCACTACCGGCTCGTCCACTGGCGCGAGGCGGACAACCGGCTGAACTACAGGCGGTTCTTCGCCGTCAACACCCTCGCCGCGGTGCGGGTTGAGGAGCCGTGGGTGTTCGAGGAGGCCCACGCCGAGGTGCGCCGCTGGTTCGAGGCCGGGCTCGTGGACGGGGTGCGGGTGGACCACCCCGACGGGCTCTACGACCCGGCCGGGTACCTCGAGCAGCTGCGCGGGGTGACCGGCGGGGCGTACACGCTCGTGGAGAAGATCCTCGAGCACGGCGAGGACCTCCCCGCCGACTTCGCCTGCGAGGGCACCACGGGGTACGACGCCCTTGCGCTCGTGGACCGCGTCCTCGTGGACCCGGCCGGGCAGGAGGCCCTGGACCGGCTCGACACCGCCCTGCGCGGCGGGCCCGTGGACTTCGCCGAGATGATCCAGGGCACCAAGCGGTGGATCGCCAACGGGATCCTGCACTCGGAGATCCTGCGCCTGGCCCGGCTGGCCGTCGGGGCCAGCGGGGAGCGAGGCGACGGCGGGGAGGCAGGAACCGACGCGGACAGCAGCAGGATCGAGCACTACGCCGAGGCGCTCATCGAGATCGCCGCCCAGTTCCCCGTCTACCGGACCTACTTCGCTCCCGGCCGCCCACCCGGCCACGACGCGACGGTGCTGGAGAACGCGTGCCGCGCGGCCGCCGTCGTGCGCCCGGGGCGCGCCGCCGAGATCCGCGAGCTCGCCGACCGCCTCGCCGACCCTGCCGAGGAGCTGGCCCGCCGCTTCCAGCAGACCACCGGCATGATCATGGCCAAGGCCGTGGAGGACACGGCCTTCTACCGGTACACGCGGCTCGGCACGCTCACCGAGGTGGGCGGGGACCCCACGCAGTTCGCGCTCGCGCCGGGGGAGTTCCACGCCGCGCTCGCCGAGCGGGAGCGGCACCTGCCGCACTCCATGACCACGCTCACCACCCACGACACCAAGCGCAGCGAGGACACCCGGGCCCGCATCACGGTGCTCGCCGAGCTCGCCGACGAGTGGGCGGCCCTCGTGCCCCGCCTCCTCCACCCGGGGTCACCTCTCAACGACGCGGGGTCACCTCTCAACAACCCGGGGTCACCTCTCAGCAACGCGGGGTCACCTCTCAACAACGCAGGGTCACCTCTCAGCGACGCGGGGTCAGGTCTCTACGACCCGGAGTCACCTCCCGCCCCGGCGGGTCCGGCCCGCGTGGACGGCCCACTCGCGAACCTGCTCTGGCAGGCGATCCTCGGCGCCTGGCCCGCAAGCCGTGAACGCCTCTACGCCTACGCCGAGAAGGCCGCCCGCGAGGCCGGCGTGCACACGCTCTGGACCGACCCGGACGAGGAGTTCGAACAGGCTGTGCGGGCGCTCGTGGACTCGGCGGTGGACCCGGGCCCAGTGCGTGACCTGATCGAGGAGTTCGTGGAGCGGACCGCCCTGCCCACCGCGTCCAACGCCCTCTCCGCCAAGCTCCTCCAGCTCGCCATGCCCGGTGTGCCGGACGTGTACCAGGGCACCGAGTTCTGGGACCGCTCCCTCTGCGACCCGGACAACCGCCGGGACGTCGACTTCGCCGCGCGGGACGCGGCCCTCGCAGCGCTCGACGCCGGCGCCCCCGTCCGCGGGCCCCTCGCCGAGGAGGCCAAGATGCTCGTGGTCTCCCGCACCCTGCGGCTGCGCCGCGACCGGCCCGAGCTCTTCACCGGGTACGCGGCCGTCGAGGCCTCCGGGCCCGCCGCCGGGCACCTCGTGGCGTTCCGCCGCGGCGAGCGGGGCGCCATGGTCCTCGCGACCCGGCTGCCCGTGGGCCTGCAGCGGGCCGGCGGCTGGGGCGCCACCTCGGTGCGGCTCCCGCGCGCCATGCGGGACGCCTTCACCGGCGCCCACTACCCGCCCGGCGAGCTCGCCGTGGGGGAGGCGCTGCGGACCCTGCCCGTGGCGCTCCTGGTCCCCGCGGACAACCCCGAGGAGGCCGACGATGAGTGAGCACCGCACCGTGCTCGGGTCCGTGTGGGCGCCCACCCCGGAACGGGTCGAGCTCGTGCTCGGCGCCGGGGCCGCGAGCGAGCGCATCCCCCTCGAAAGGCGGGACGACGGCTGGTGGCAGCCGCCCGGCGTCGTGCGCGACCGCGTGGCCGCCGCCCTCGCCCACGGCGAGCGCTACGGCTACACCCTCGACGGCGACGGCCCCTTCCCCGACCCGCGCTCCTTCCGCCAGCCCGAGGGCGTGCACGCCCTCTCCGCCGGCTTCGACCCCCACGACCACGAATGGGCCGACGCCGGCTGGGAGGGCCGCGCGCTCGCCGGCTCGTCGGTCTACGAGCTGCACGTGGGCACCTTCACCCCTGAGGGGACGTTCGACGCCGCGGCGCAGCGCCTCCCGTACCTGGCCCGCCTGGGCGTGGGGTTCGTGGAGCTGCTGCCGGTCAACGCGTTCAACGGCACGCACAACTGGGGGTACGACGGCGTGCTCTGGTACGCCGTGCACGAGCAGTACGGCGGCCCGGCCGGGTACCAGCGGTTCGTGGACGCGGCGCACGAGGCGGGGATCGGCGTCGTGCAGGATGTGGTGTACAACCATCTGGGGCCGAGCGGGAACTACCTCCCGCGGTTCGGGCCGTACCTCCTGCCCGGCGCCGCGACCGGGTGGGGCGACGCGCTGAACCTGGACGGGCCCGAGTCCGACGAGGTCCGCGCGTACATCCTCGAGAACGCCCGGATGTGGCTCGAGGACTACCGCGTGGACGGGCTGCGGCTGGACGCCGTGCACGCGTTTATGGACCGGCGCGCTGTGACCCTCCTCGAGGAGCTCGCCGACCTCGCCGAGGAGGTGGAGGCCCGCACGGGGCGGACCAAGGTGCTCATCGCGGAGTCGGACATGAACAACCCGCGCCTGATCGCGCCGCGGGACGTGGGCGGGTACGCGCTCGGGGCGCAGTGGAGCGACGACTTCCACCACGCCGTCCACGTGGCACTCACCGGCGAGACCGCGGGGTACTACGCCGACTTCGCCGACCCCGCAGCCCTGGCCAAGGTCCTCGGCGGGGGCTTCTACCACGACGGGACGTACTCGAGCTTCCGGGAGCGCTCGCACGGGCGGCCTGTCGATCCGGACGCTGTGCACCCCTCGCAGCTTGTGGTGTGCACCCAGAACCACGACCAGGTGGGCAACCGCGCCGTGGGGGATCGGCCGTCTTCAGTGCTGGGGTACGAGGGGCTCGCCGTGGCCGCGGTGCTGAACCTGGCCGGGCCGTTCACGCCCATGCTGTTCATGGGGGAGGAGTACGGGGCGCGCACGCCGTGGCAGTTCTTCACCTCCCACCCCGAGCCCGAGCTCGCCGAGGCCACCCGGGCGGGGCGGCTCGAGGAGTTCGCGCGGATGGGGTGGGACCCCGCCGTGGTGCCGGACCCGCAGGACCCCGAGACGTTCCAGCGCTCCAAGCTGGACTGGGACGAGGCCGATGCGCCGGACGGGCGCCGGCTGCTGGAGCTGTACCGGCGGCTGCTGGAGGTGCGGAGCGAGCTGCCCGGGCTGTGGGAGGGCCGGCTCGACGAGACCGAGGTGCTCGTTGGGGGTGCTGGCTCCGGCGCGCCTGGCTCCGGCGGCGGGGCTGGGCCCGGCGGCTCTGGTCCCGGAGATGCCGGTTCCGGTGGCGGGGCTGGGCCCGGGGCAGGCCGCGGGTGGATTGCGTGGCGGAGGCCGGGGGCGCTTGTGTGCGTGAACTTCGGGCCCGGGCCGGCGGACATCCCGGTCCCGGGCAGGGGCGCGACGATCGCAGTGGCTACGGACGAACGAACCCAACTCCTCCCCACCACGAGCGTTTCGGGTACACCCACCGGCGTCTCGGGTACACCCGCCCGCGTTCCGGGCCCGCCCACCAGCGTCTCGGGTACACATAAGGGGGCCATTTCGGCATTTCGGGTACGCGATGGCTCCTCCTCGGGTGCAGCGGCGAGCGGCCACGGCGGTGAGATGGTCCGCCTGCCCGGCCTGGCCGGCGTCGTGCTTGCCCTCTCAACCTGAGGCCCTGGCGCAACCGCGCGGCAGCCGCAACGCGCACCGGGCCGAACAGCCGACGGACGATTCCGCCTCGAAATGGTTCCTCTCCTTCGAGATGGTCCCTTTGGACGGCGCGGAAGGGACCATCTCGAAGGAAGAGGGCCATCTCGAGAAATCGGGGACGGTGGCTTGTTGCGAGGTGACAGCGGGGTTGCCAGGGCAGGAGATGGCCCCGGGCCGAGGCGACCCGGGGCCACTGATCGTGAGAGTTCTTCTCCTTGCTGGTCGGCTTACTGCTGATTCGTGTCTCTACTTTTCCGCTCTCTGCCGATTCGCCTCTCCTTACTGTTTCCTCTCCTTGCAGGTCTCACTGCTTCATCTCGGTACCGCCCTGGACCTCGTGGCGCTCGCCGAGGTCCTCCGGGACGTCGCCGGTCTTCGTCTGGCCCACCACCTTGGTGTCGGCGCCGTGGTCGGTCGCGACGGGGATACGGCGTGGCCGGGCTCGTTCGGAGACGGGGATCGTCACGGCGAGGACACCGTTGCTGTAGGTCGCCGTGATGTGCTCCGTGTCGATCCCCTGGCCGAGCGTGAGCTGCCGCAAAAAAGTTCCGCCCTCGCGCTCGCGGGCGATCCATGTGACGCCCTCGCGGCCCCGGACCGTCCGCTCGGCGCGGATGGTGAGGAGCTGGCCGTCAACGTCGATGTCCACCGAACCCGGATCGATGCCGGGCAGGTCCGCATGGACTATGTAGTGGTCTCCCTCGCGGAAGAGGTCGATCGGCATGAGCCTCATGCCGCTGCGCTGCCCCAGCAGGGTGCTCGCGAAGCGGTCGAGCTCGCGGATCGGGTCGAAGTCAGCCATCGGAAATCACTCCTTGGTCTGCCCCCAACGGGCGTGTGTTCTGTTGTGTCCTTCGTGCCGGGCACGCTCCCGGCAATCAATGTTTTAGCACTCTCGTCTGCGCAGTGCCAGTCCTTTTTTTGGACTGGGACCGGGGCGGCAGGGACCCCGTGTTGAACTGGTCCCCGATAGTTGGACTGGTTTATTGAGATCCTAGGCGGGCAGGGCCTGTGCGCGGTATTCGACCGGGCTCAGGCCCTGGAGCCGTTGCGAGGTGCGTTCGTTGTTGTACCAGCGGATG